>JAPLSP010000597.1 GCA_026398575.1 Candidatus Sumerlaeota bacterium
AGGCAGAATCATTGAGGGCAGAATCATAATGATTCTGCCCTCAATGATTCTGCCTGTATTTATGCGCGTTTGCTCGACAATTGAAAGCCGCCCACCTTTTTGAAAATTTTACCTGAATGGTTCCGGCTCTGCCGGGTTAAGGAAAGCAAAGACCTCCGGGGATGGTACGCCCGTCAAATCAAAATCAAAAGACAACCCGTGAAAAAAAAATCTCACTTTAAGCGCGTAATGGGTTAGGCTGCGCTATTTTATTTTTTCCTGCTTGGCTTTCTCGATCTTGTCGCGCAATCCCGGACGATCCGTCTGCATCTTGAGCGCTTCTTCCCAGCTTTTCAAAGCCAGATCAATTTCGCCGCGCTTGCGATACACGTCGCCCAGATGGTCGTAGATTTCAGCGTCCACCGGCGGCAGAGAGGTTGCTTCTTTCAGGTATTTCAGCGCCTGATCCAGTTCGCCTTTTTTGAAATAAGCCCATCCCAGGCTGTCAATGATATAGCCAGCCTTTGGCCTGAACTCCATCGCCTTGCGAATCAGGTCCACGGCTTCGGTCAGATTGCGGCCTTCATCGGCATAGAGATATCCCAGCGCATTCATGGCGTTGAAATTGCGCGGATTGAGTTCGATCGCGCGGCGGAACGAACTTTCGGCTTTTGCGCCGTCCTTCATTTCCGTGTAAATCGCGCCCATCTGATAATGATAGTCGTCATTCGTTGTCGAGACCGTGAGCAGCTGGTCGAAAATTTCCTTCGCCTTGTCCCAGGCCTTCAGATCGCAGAAAAGATAGCCGCACGTGCGCAGGACAATCTCCCGCGCTTCCTCCCTGTCGGGTTTGCCGGCTTCTTTGAGTATCTCATTGGCGATGGCGATGGCATCGTCCCGCCGCTTGGCCTTGTTCAGCGCGATCGCGTAGGCCTGAAAGACCGGCAGTTTGACCGACAAGTCCACCGCGCCGCCTTCCTTGATTTCCTTGACGCGCGGTTCGAGCATCCGCAACGCCTCGTCGTAGCGATCCTGTTCCATATACAAGTCGGCCCAGGCGATTGTGAGCTTCCACTTTTCCTTGTCGCCGAAGCGTTCCTGCGCCTGCTTGATGGCGGCTTCCGCCTCCGGGTGCTTCTTCGCGAGGATCAGCTGGACAATCAGCTGCTGCCGCAGGTCGAACAGGTCCGGTTTGGATTCGATCGCGCGCCGCAGCGATTCGATCGCCGCGTCAGGCATTCCGTTCTGCTGATAGATTTCGGCCAGCAGCTCATCGAATTCGTAGGCCTTTTCTCCAAATGCTTTGCGCGCCTGAGCAATCAGTTCATTGATATCCTGGGGATTTTTCCCGGCTTTCAGGCTGGCCTTGATCAGCCTTACATGAATGGCAGGGTCTTTCGGGCGGCCCTCCAGCGCTTTGCGCAGCGCCTTGATTCCTTCCTCGGTCTGGCCGGCCTCGAGATAGATCGAGCCCATGCGTTCATAGATCGCGCTCTGGCGGGCTGGCTCGGTAAAACGCTGCAAGGCTTTTTCAAGAAAAGGCGTCGCGCGGAGGCCCTGGCTGCTCTGTTCGCGCAGCAAGGCCAGCTTGAGATAGGCGTCGAAATCATCGGGAGCGATTTTGATCACGGCCTCATATTCGTCGGCGGCCTCGGTCCAATGGCCGGACTGAGCCTGAACGGCGGCCAGGCCTTTATAGGCGTCCGTCTGATCCGGCCAGGCGGCGGCCAGGCGGCGCAGATATTCCTTGGCGTCATTCCACCGGCTTTGCAGCTGGAGGATTTGCGACAGGCCCAGCAGCGCGTCGCGGTTGTTGGCGTCGAACTCCAGGACGCGCTTGAAGGCGATCTCGGCGCTTTCGTAATCGCGCAGGGCCTGCCACGAGCGTTGTCCCCACATCAATTGAATTTCGCACAATTGATCGTAGTCATCCGCGAACTTGCGATAGGCCTCGATCGCCACCTTGCGCGAGCCGGCGCAACGCTCGAACAGGGCTTGCAGGCGCGGCTCGAAGGGATTGCGGATCATGCCCTGCTTGACGACGCCGAGCACCTCGTCGCGCCGTCCTTCTTTGAGCAGCATTTCGGACAGGCTCACATAAAGGTCCATGTGGTCCGGATAGACCTGGATCGCCTCGCGGTACATGGCCGCGGCCTTGTCAATCTGGTTGTCGATTTTATAAAACTGCGCCAGCACGGCCATGACGTATAGATTGCGGCGCTGGCCTTTGCGCAACTGGTCGTGCCAGCGCTTGAAGATTTCGATGACGCCCTGCATATTGCTCTGGATGTTGTTCTGCTGGCGCAGATACAGATTGCCCAGCGGTTCGAGCAACGAGAGGCTTTCGGGATAAGACTCCAGGCCCTTGCGATATGATTCGATGGCCTTGTCGGCCTGGCCGCGTTTTTCGTAGGCCTTTCCCAGCGTCAGATACGCCTCCACGACCTTGGGGTCTTTTTGAAGGATTACCTTGCACTTCTCTATGGCGTCGTCCACGCGGTCCAGCGCCAGATACGCTTCGGCGATCGAGGATTGAATCGTCATGGAGTCCGGATCGCTTTGCAGCGCATCGTTGAAGAATTTGAGGGCTTCGGCCGGCGACCCCTTGGCCATCAGCCACGCGCCCGTCATATAATGGCTGCGCGTATTGTTGATCGCCAGTTCCTTCGCCTCCGGCTTTTTTTTGTCTTTTTCGGTGATAATGCCCTCCGGCTCGAATCCCCACATCTCATAGCGTTTCTCCATGTTCTTGGGCATGGATTGGCCTTCCTCGCCGTCGCCAAACCACGGGAACCAACGCGCGCCGGCCTGCGGCGCGCCGGCGCCCAGCAAGACCAAGCCCAGACTGGCAATAAACAGCAATCGGAACATACGCCCTCCGAAGGATGAATTCCTGACTCGAAACTTTCGCCCGCGCGGTTCGCCTCCAAAGGCAAACGGCGGGATCATACGAGGCGAGCCGCCGCCAAGTCAATGCCGCCGGAACAAAATCCATGAGAAAATAAGAAACCGGCAAAGATGCGCGAATCTTCTGAAGCGTCTCATTTCATGGCTTGTTGTCGAGAGGGAATTGCGCTTGATAGACCAGCCGATCGCGCGAACCGCCCATGAAGAAAGGAAGCGAGAAGGTCTCCCAGTATTCCACGCCAACGCCGATCAACGGAAATCGGCTTTGCTTGTTCAACTCCTCACACAGTTTCTTGAAGTAACCCATCTGAGGGTTCCGATATTGCTGGATGATCCACTGCGCTGCCTGCGTGGTCAGATTGGCGTCCTGAAGCGTCCGTTCGAGGGCCTGATCGTCAGTTTTCCCTTCATAGCGATAAATGAACATCAGACGCCACGGTTCGGTGGTCGGCGCCGTCACGAGGGCCGTGCCGGAGGTAGTCTCGGGCGCCGGCGCGCGCCCTTCCGCGCTTGCCCGCTCATTTCGGGGAGCATTTGCCCTGGCCTCCGCGCTTTCCCCAGCGGCCGGGGATTTGCCGGATTCCGCGGAGGGGGATTGGGCGGCGTCCGCTTTTTGTATGATTCTCCAATTAATGCTGACTTGATAGCCAGGCAGGGGATAGCGGGTCTCCAATTCCGTGAGGAGAGCGATTTTATCCGGATCGCTTCGGCCATGTTGTATGGAAACATATTCAAGCGGTATCAGCGCCGCAAGCGCAATGGTCAGCGCCATGAGCGTCCCCATACGATTGGCATGAGCAGACACGTCCCGGACATATTCGCACGCCGCCGGGGCCTGGCTGGTTTTACAGACAAACGCGCCGGCGGCCAGGTCATGCAGAGCGCGCTTATCGCGCCGCAGGGCCGCCATCAAGAAATTCCACAGGATGAATGGAAACAAGGGCGCATCGAGCAGGCATCCTCGCCAGAAGGCGATGCTGTCTTTTTTCGACTCAGTGCCGCCCGCATTGATGAGGACCATGATGAGGGGAGACAAGAGGATAGGCAGACACTGGACCGTGGCGCGCGCCAATGCCCCCTCCCATCCCACGGGCGCTCCATCCAGACGGCGCGTGGTGATTTGCAGCAGCTTCTTGCCAAGGGTCTGCCCCTTGCCGATGGGGCCGTTTAGAATTGCAAAATAGGCGATAAAGATGGCTGTTCCGAGCCACGTCATTATCAACGAATGATCCTGCATCGCCGGCGCCAGCGCGGGAACCCATAACTGCGCCAGAAAATAAAGCAGGATGCCGTCAATGAGAAAAGCCAGCGCGCGCTCCCATGCGCCTGCCAAAGGTTTGGGCGGCGGCGGCGGCATGGGCGCCCCGGCTGAGCCGCCTCCCGTGGGCGGAGGGGCGCCGGGCTGCCCGGATTGCTTCGACCCAAACAGACCGCCCAGCAATCCAGGGCTTTCCGAGCCCAGTTGGCCTCGAACATGAATAATTTGCTGTCCCATAAAAACGCTCCGCCGGCAGTTTCATCACGCAGAGGCTCTATGTCCAGCCCGGAAATGGCTTAAGTGAGATAAGGGGCGCAATCCAGAATTCCGGTCGTATTTCCCACCGAAAACCAGCATGCCACCACCGGGCCTTGTGCCGGTGG
>JAPLSP010000589.1 GCA_026398575.1 Candidatus Sumerlaeota bacterium
TAAAATGAGAAATGTAAAATGAGAAATGTAAAATGAAAACGCGCGGCGACCGCCATGATGGCAGCCAATCAAAGCCTCACCGCGCTCATTTTACATTTTACATTTTACCTCGCGCGGGAATTGCCATTACAGCAGGCGATAATAGCATGATGCAAATTTAAAATGAAAAATGAATAGCGCGCGCAGGCTTCCTTAACAGCAACCAATTAAGACCCCACCGCGCTCTCATTAATCATTTCTCATTTCTCATTTCTCATTTTACATTAATAATGATTGTTCGCTGAGGGTTTCAGCTAAAAAGAATTCGCGACAGCTTAGTGCGGTATTCCTCGGCCATGGAATCCTCGCGCCCCAGCATGTCGAAAATCACAAGCATCGCCTTGCGCGCAGCGCCTTCGTCATGCGCGCGGTTGCGCCGGACGCATTCGAGGAATTGCTCGAGCGCCTGCTGAAAATCGCCTTCCGCCGCCATACAACACGCCAGACTATAGCGCGCGCCAATGTCCGATTCATTGGCCGCCAGCGTCATCGCGCACGCCGAACGCCCTCCGGCCTTCTGGCAGGCGAGCATAAACTCAATCCGGGCCAGGATGCTGCGGGCCTTGCCGTGGCTGGGACTGTCCGCGCCGACGGATTCCGCCAGTTTCTGGGCTTCGTCGGCTTCTCCCTTGCCGATCAAAATCCCGGCCAGCAAAACTGCGGCCTGGCCGTGCTCGGGCGTGGCCTCCAACACCTTGCGCAGGATCGGTTCGGCCTTTTTGGCTTTGCCTTCGGCGATCAGTTTCTCGGCCCGCGTCGTATCGTCGTCTTCCTGCTGCGGGATCGCCTCGGCGATGATTTTCCGCACGACCGTTTCCGGTTGCGCGCCAATAAATTCGGAGACAAGTTCCCCGTTTCGCAGAATCTTCACGGCCGGAATGCTCTGGATTCCAAAAGCCGCGGCGATCTCCTGATTTTCATCCACGTTGACTTTGACCAGCGTGGCGACGTCGCCAAACGGGGCCGTCGCTCTCTCGATGATGGGCCCCAGCGTTTTGCAGGGCGCGCACCACGTAGCCCAGAAATCTATGACATAGGTATGATTAGCCGGCCCGCCGAGCACCCGGCTCTGAAAATCTTCGGGGCCATGAATATCCACAATTGCAAGCATTGAATTCCTCACTGGAAAAAGCGCGTGTCGGCGCCTTCGGGATTCTGCGCCATTTTGCGCCGCCTGAAGAAAAGGCGGCGCGCGCGCAATGAGCCCGAAGATTAACTGCAAAGGCGCCTCCACGCCAAGCGCCTTTTCAGGATTAAAACGATGGACAAATTCGGCGGGGCAATTCCATGATCGCGGACAGGAATTCTTCCATCAAACCGATTATGGAGGGCGCCGTGAAAATCTGTCTTTTTGCATTCGCGTTTTCATTTCCCTTCGCCGCCGTCGCTTATGAGCGGGGGATGCCTGACCGAGGAACAGTTGACGGCGCTGGAAAAAGCCGGAATGCCGGTGATCTGCGATCAGAATGAATTCGCGCTGAAAAACAAGGAACGGAAAATCATCGTCGGTTGGATGCACGGAGACGAGCCGGATAACGCGCAGGAATTGCCAAACAAAAAAGGCTATGGCCCGCCGATCCTGCCGGAAAAAATCGTCGCGGACTCTCAGCGCATCCGGCAGGCCGATCCGTCACGGCCGGTGATGCTGAATCTCGGCCAGGGCGTCGCATGGGATGGTTACTATGGGCGCGGCGTGCGGACAAACAAACCTGAAGACTACCCCAAATATATCCAGGGATGCGATATCGCCTCCTTTGATATCTATCCCGTCACGCATGATCGCAAGGAAGTGAAAGGCAAACTGGAATTCGTCGGCAAGGGCGTGCAGCGCTTGCGGCAATGGTCCGAAAACAAGAAGCCGGTTTGGGCGTGCATCGAATGCACGCGCATCGGCAATCCCAACGTCAAGCCAACGCCCGAGCAGGTCAAGGCGATCGTATGGATGGCGCTGATTCACGGCGCCAAGGGACTGATCTACTTCAGCCATGAATTCAAACCCAAGTTCATTGAAGCCGGATTGTTAGCCGACCCGGCCATGGCGCAGGCAGCCGGCCAGGTCAACAAGCGGATTCAGGAACTGGCGCCGGTGTTGAACAGCGCGACCATCGAAGGCGCCGTCGAGGCTTCGAGCGCGAACAAGAACGCGCCGATTGATATCATGGTCAAGCGTTCCGGCGACGCGCTGCACGTCTTTGCCATCAACATGAGCGACGCCCCAACATCCGGCGTATTCACGCTCATGAAGGCAGGCGCGGAAGAACTGGCGGCGATTGAAGGCGAGAACCCGAGACGACGCATAGCGATTCAGCAGAGCAGGTGGCAGGATGTTTTCCAAGGATATGAAACGCATCATTACAGAATTGGGAATTAGGGGCTTTTGTGCCTTTATGGATGTATCGCTAAAGCCTGTCCGAGAAGCCACGCTGAAGCGTGCTCGAAGGGATTGGCTGCTGAACAACACCCCTGCTGAAGCAGGGTGCAAAGAAGAGCCTGCTGAAGCAGGCTAATCCCGGAAGGCGGCGGCAGACAGATACTATGACGAAGTGGACGGATATTGCAGTTATTGTGGTAACATGGAACTCGGCGAAATGGATTGGCGGGTGTTTAGAGGCGTTGGCCAAAACCCGTTATGAAGGCAACTTGACGGTCATCGTCGTTGATAATGCTTCGTCCGACGACAGTCACCAGATCACATGGAATTTCACCGCAGAATATGTGAGCTCGAATGCCGGCCGCAGCGGCGCCAGCTCAGGAAAGCGCATAGAGTGGATAATGATCTGCGAAAATGAAAACCTGGGATTCGGAGGGGCAAATAACCAAGGCTGGCAGGACGAGGACGCGGAGGCGCCCATCATCGTCTTTCTCAATCCCGACACCGAGGTCACCCCCGATTGGCTGACGCCAATCGCAGAGCGCTTCGAGTCATCTCCGGATACGGCGATCATCGGATGCAAGCTGCTCTTCCCATCGTCTTCCGAATCCAGCGGCGCGCAAGGGCCATCCAACCCATCCATCATCCAACACGCCGGCGGCATTATATATGACAACGGCATGACCGATCACATCGGGACCGGTCAGGAAGATCGCGGCCAATATGACCGCCCGCTGGAAATGGACTATGTCACGGGCGCAGCAATGGCCGTGCGGCGGACGCTTCTGGAAGAAGCCGGCGGCTTCGACGATCTGTTTTATCCGGCGTATTTCGAGGAGACGGATTTATGCGCGCAAGCCCATGCGCGCGGCCTGAAGGTGGTTTATGAGCCGCGCTCCGTCGTCATCCATCATGAATCCACGTCGCTGACGCGCGGCAGCCGGCGCTTTATCCGGTTCTATGCGCGGGGACGGGCCAAGTTTTTAATGAAGCATTTTTCCGCCGCCGACTGGCTTTGCCGGTTTTTGCCTTTCGAGCTTCGCTGGTTCCGCTGGCGCCAATCGCGCGAAGAATACGGGTGCATCCTGCTATCGTATGCCGGCGCCTTGATTGGAAAATGGAAGGGAAAGAAGAAGGCATAGTACTCATACTCGTAAATACGACAACACAAAATCATCGCGAATACACATGCCGGAGGAAAAGATTCATGCGGATAGGAGCAGCGCCAGCATTTGGAGTGCGGTTGCTTGCTGCCGCTTTAGCTTACATGGTCTATAAGATTGGGGTAGCGAAAGCGGCAGCGCGGCAGCAAGCAACCGCACTCCAAAAGCTGGCGCCACTTCTGAGCGCATTACTTTCGTCCCTTGGGCAAAAATATGTGTCCGTAATTCTGAATCAGAACACTTAGCGACATGCCGCCAATGATTGAACAACTCAAGCGCCTGCATCCCGGCTTGGATGATGCGTTGCTGGAACGCCATCTGACGCATCTTCCCGAGCGCTATTTCGAATGCTTCGATCTGGAAAGCGTTGCCCGCCATCTGGAAGGACTGGGCAGTCTATCGCCGCAGCAACCCGTTGAAGTCCTGATCCAGTTTGGAAGCGATGGACGGGTGGATTGCACGTTTCTGGCTTTCGACTATGCGGGGGAATTCTCGCTCTTTGCCGGCATTCTGGCCGCGTCAGGCTTCGAGGTCGAATCCGGCGACATCTTCACGTACGAGCGTGAGGCGCCGGAAAGCGCCCCTCCCGCTCAGCCGCCGTCTTCCCTTCCGCTCACCAATCATCAGCGCCACCTGCTCCGCCAGCGCTGGCTGGCCTTTCAGCGCCTGCCGGACCGCCTTCGCCGCCGCCTCGTGATTGACCGCTTCCAGGGAACCATCGAGCCCGTGGACGCGCCCCCGGTATGGGCGCAGGAGTTGCGCGAACGCACGCTCGAGATCATTCTCAAAATGGAGAACAAGGAAATCGAAAAGGCCCGCAACCGCGTCAACGAAATGGTCACGCAGCGCCTTGAAAGCCTCCAGGCGCAAACCCCCGCCGTGCTTTATCCCATTCATCTCGAAATAGACAACGACGGTCCCTATACGCGCCTGAAAGTGGTATCGGAGGATACGCCCGCCTTCCTCTATTCGCTGAGCAACGCGCTGTCGCTGCGCGATATCTCCATCGAGCGCGTGACGATCCGCACCCACGAACGGCGCATCCAGGACGAGATCGAATTCCTGAGTTTGTCCGGACAGCGGATCACGGACGCGGAAACGCTGCGCCAGATCAAGCTCTCGGCGCTGTTCACCAAGCAGTTCACCTATTTCCTGCCCAGCGCGCCCGATCCCTACGCCGCTCTGACGCGATTCAACAATCTGCTTCAGGACGTGACGCGCCTGCCGGAAGAGGGCCGCTGGCTCGAACGCTTTTCGCAAACCCGCAACCTTGACGGCCTGGCGCGCGTCCTGGGCGCCAGCGATTTCATCTGGGAGGACTTCATCCGCCTCCAGCACGAAGTGCTCCTGCCTATTCTGGAACCGGGAACGCAATCCGGAAAGTTTTTCGACCGCTCGACGCTGGCGGCGCGGCTCGAGGCGGCCTTGAAAGAAGCCGCTTCCCCTGAAGAGTGGCGGCAAAAGCTCAATGAATTTAAGGACCATGAAATATTTCTGATTGATCTGGATCACATCCTGAAAGCCGGTTCCTTTGATCCGCGTTCGCTGGCTGAAAATCTGAACGCCCTGGCGGAGTTGATCGTGCGCAAGGCATACAGCTTCGCTTTCGATCAGCTGACGCGGCATTATGGCGTCCCGCGCACCGTCGGCGGCCTCGAGGCGCATTGCGCCGTGCTGGGGCTGGGCAAATTCGGAGGCGTGGCGATGGGATATGCCTCGGACTTCGAACTGCTGTTCGTCTATAGCGACAATGGGGAGACCGACGGCCCCAACCGGATCAAGAACGCCGAATTTTTCGAGCGTCTGGTGCAGAGCTTCCGAGACACCATCAAAGCCAAGCGCGAAGGTATCTTCGAGCTGGATCTTCAGTTGCGCCCTTATGGCAACAAAGGCTCCCTGGCCTCGAGTCTTGAAGCGTTTTGCCGCTACTTCGGCCCGGGAGGCGAAGCTTATGCATACGAACGGCTGGCCTTGGTGCGCCTGCGAGCCGTGGCGGGCGATCCGATGCTCGGGGCGCAGATCGAGCGCTTGCGAGACGAGTTTGTTTACGAGGCCCAAACCATCGAGGTTCGTCAGATACACGATCTGCGCAAAAAGCAACTCAAGGAAAAAACCGGCGAGCGGCCCAACGCCAAGTTCTCACCGGGCGCGATGGTTGACTTGGAATACGCCGTTCAGATTCTCCAGGTGACCTATGCGCAGATAGCGCCTGCGTTGAAAACGCCGCGCATACATGAGGCGCTGGAAGCGCTCCTCAACGCCGGATTGCTGAGTCCGCTCGAAACCGGGCGCTTGTCGAACGCGTATTATTTTTTGCGCCGCCTGGTCAATGGACTGCGCATGTTGCGAGGCAACGCCCGCGACCTTTTTCTCCCTCCCGCCGATTCCGAAGAGTTTGTCCATCTGGCCCATCGCATGGGATACGAACGGCGCGGCGAGCTGGACCGCTCGCAGCAGTTGTACTTGGATTTCGAGACCCATACCGCGGCCATCCGCGCGTTCGTGGAGCGGCATTTTGGGAGGGAATCGCTCCCGGGGCCGCTCATCGGCAGCGTGGCGGACTTGGTGCTTTCCGATCAGGCGCCGCCCGAGCTCATCGAAAAAATCTTCAAGGCCGTGGGCATTCAGGACGGCCGGCAAGGCATGACGAATCTCCAACGCCTGGCGGGCAGCGGCGAACGGCGCGAACGCTTCGCGATGCTGGCGGTGCTGGCGTTCGACATGCTCCGTTCGAAAGCCGACCCGGCCATGGCCCTGAACAACTGGGAGCGGTTCTGCGATTCGCTCGAAGACCCGAAGACGCATTTCGAGACGCTGCTGTCGCAGCCCAGGCGGCTGGACATCCTTCTGAGCATCTTCTCCAACAGTCAGTTTCTTTCCGATGTGCTGGCCATCAATCCCGGAGTTTTCGAATGGGTCACGTCGCCGGCGAATTTGCATCGCACGCTCGAACGCGCCGAGGTGGAAAGGGAATTGCGCGAGCGATCCCGCAGTTTGCCGGAACACGAGGCCTGGCTCGATGCGATCCGCATTCACCGGCGCCGCGAAATCCTCAGGATCGGAACCCGCGATATCTGCCTCGGGGTTCCCATTCGCATCATTACGGGCGAGATTTCGGCGCTGGCCGACGGCATCGTCCAGGCGACGCTCGAACGCTTCTGGCAGACCTGCGCCCAACCGGAATTATCCGAACGCTTTTGCATCCTGGCCTTCGGCAAGCTGGGCGGGTGTGAATTGAACTACAGCTCGGATATTGATCTGATCGGCGTTTATGACGGTCCGGCTGACCCACTGTTCGCCAAGGCCATGGAGGAGGTTCGCGAAGATTTGGCAAAGCACACCAACGAGGGCTACGCCTATCGGGTTGATTTGCGCCTGCGGCCCTACGGACGCTCCGGACAGCTGGTTCCGTCCGTGAGCACGATGGTGAATTACTATCGCGACAAGGCTTCGCACTGGGAAGTTCAAGCGCTGCTCAAAGCGCGTCCCATCGCGGGAAATCTACGAATCGGCCGCGAATTGCTCGAACGCCTGCGGTTCGCATTCAAGCGGCAGCGCTCGCGCCAGGAAGTGGTGCGTTCGATCGAGACCTTGCGTTCGCAGGCCATCGCCCAAACCGCGCAGCGCCAGACGCTGGACGCCAACGGGCGGCTCGGCGCCAGCCACCAGCTCGATGTCAAGAACGGACGGGGTGGCATTCGCGATATTGAATTCCTCGTCCAAGGCTTGCAGATGATCCATGCCGTCGAATATGAAGAGGCGCTTGCAGCCAACACCATCGAGGCGCTCGGACTGCTGGCGAAACACGGAATCCTTCCCGTGCAAGTTTCGCGCGCCCTGCACGAATACTACGTCTTTATGCGACGCGTCGAGCATTTCCTCCAAATCCTGGACGACCGCCAGACGCATTCGCTGCCGCTGGACAAGGTGGAACTGTCCGCCCTTTCCAAGCGCGTCCTGGGCGGCAAAGTCACCGAAGAAATTTTCCGCGTCTGCATCGAAGAATGCCTGAAGCGGGTTTGGGGAATATATCAGGAATATTTGCTGGGCAAAACCGAAAATTCCGACTGATCCGACCGGCCTATTCATCCGCCAGTCCGACGCGTCCGACCAGTCCGACGCGTCTGACCCGTCCGACTGTCGCAGCTTCTATTATTGGCTTTTCAAAAAATCATCCCCCGCAGATTTGCTTTCGAAGCTGATTGGCTTCAGCTGCGATCGCGCGCAGGGCTTCCATTTCCTGAGAGCCCCAGGCGATGCCCAGCGCCGTCTTCGCCGGAAGCACGCAGGACGCGGAGGGAGCAGGGGCCGCCGGTGAAGCCGCAGCCACATCATAGGCGTCGCCCAGTCCGGAGCTGCGCGTCGAGCGCAGATATCCCATAATCAGGTCCCGGATTTCCTGCGGGTTGTCAATGCCGCGAAACACTCCCTGATGCAGCATCAACGCGAATTGGTTGGGATCCTTCTGGACAAGGTTTCCGCCGCCACCGGCGGTTTCCACCACCAGATTGTAGATTCCGAAGAGCCGTTGAAGCGGCCCTTGCTGGATGTTGAAATTCTGAATATTGTCGAACGTCAGCGTGATCTCGCGGATCATCCATACGCCTTCGCGTATGCGCAGACTGCGGTCGGTGATGATATAGTATCGCATCTCATAATCCAACCGCACGACGACATAGAAGAAGGCCGCCTCCAGGGCCACTGCAATCGCGATCAGCAAACCAATCAGCAAACCCAAAACATGCAACGCCGCGACGAAGACGACAATCGCCAGCAGAAGCGCCATCGTCAGGAAGCCATTGAAAATATAAAATCCGAGAAGGCGGTAGTGCAGATAGGCGCGCGCGGCGCGAAACACGCGGACCAGATCATGCGATCCGGCGGGAGGCGCCGGCGGCGCGGCGGGACACTTGAGCAACGAAAGGACAAGGCTTTTTAGAAGCTCATACATGGCGCTATTCCCTTTCCCGAGCGATGGGTGTCAGATGAACGTGCTCACTGTTTCTGGTCCTGCAAGGCGCGGCGGACGCCGGCAAGGTCCGCGTGAATCTGGCGCAGCAGATCAAGCGCTTCGGGACTGGAAGTGGATTGCAGCGAAGCGGCGGGGGCGCTGACGGCCGATGGACTTGCAGCCGATGGACTTGCGGCAGCAATAGGCTCTGCGAGGCCACGCGTCGCACGATGTCCGCGCATCCGTCCATAAAGGAAATCGCGCAATGCCTCATAATCGCGGATTCCTTGCAGCGACATCTCGGCGGCGGCGCTCCCGGAAGCGGTCTGGATGGAGAGCGACGCCAGCCCAAGCCATCGCTCAATCAGGCCGCGCGTCAGATGAATGTCCTGAATGCGCGCATACGTCAGGTTGATCTCGCGATGGAAGAGGATGCCCCAGCTCATGCTGATGCCTTCGGAGTCGAACCGATAGCGCAGGGTGTGATACTTGAAAAAAAGCGGGATGAAGACAATCGGGCAAAATATCAAACCGGCAAGCGACCAGAGAAAATACTGGAACAGCAATTGGGGGTCTGGCCGCGTCAGCGCGTAAATGCGCCTTTCGTCTATGGTTTGCTGCGGAGTGGCGGACATGGGGCGCGAACCCTCCTCTGCATTGAACGGAATAGCTGCAATAATATTCAATGCCGGCCGGAGCGCAATCGAAAAGCGAATGGATCGCTTTTTCGCGCTTGAGCTGCACGCCATATCGCTCATGATTCCGCAGACAGAATATTCACACATTGACGCAGATCTCATGGCTCTTTGCGATTCGCTTCCCATTGATTCAATCATCCCCGCGCTGGCGGCGGCGCTCGAAAATGGAAAAGGCGCCGTTGTCGTGGCGCCGCCGGGCGCGGGCAAGACGACGCGCGTTCCGCCGGCGCTTGCAATGACATCGTTTCTTGCCAGCGGACGGCGCAAGGGCGATGCGCGCGCTGTCATGCTTCTGCAGCCCCGGCGCGTGGCCGCGCGCGCTGCGGCGGCGCGGATCGCAAGCGAACACGGATGGAAGATGGGACGCGAAGTCGGCTATCAGATACGGTTTGAAAATCGCACCTCTCCTGACACGCTTCTGCGAGTGGTAACGGAAGGAATTCTCACGCGCCGGATTCAAAGCGATCCGTTTCTTGAGGGCATCAGTTGCGTCATACTGGACGAATTTCATGAGCGCAGCATCCACACGGATTTGGCGCTGGCGATGCTGCGCGAGATTCAGGCGACGGCGCGCGAGGATTTGCGGATCGTCGTCATGTCGGCCACGATGGACCCGAAACCCGTAGCCGAATTTCTGGGCGGCGTCCCAATCTTTCAGAGCGAAGGCCGCCTATACCCGGTCGAGATCGAGCATCTCGAAGGCGCGATCTCGCCAACAGCCCCTATCTGGGAACAAACTGCAGCGCAAGTGAAGCGCGTGCTGAGTTCGGCGGCGCCTTGTCCGTGTTCGTCCGTGCCCGTCCGTGCCCGTCCGCGCCTCCCGCTGTCCCCCGGCCACGTAATGGTCTTCCTGCCGGGCATCGGGGAAATCCGGCGAACACAAGCCTTGCTGCGCGACGTGGACGCGGATATTCACATCCTGCACAGTTCGGTTTCGAATGAAGAGCAGGACCGCGCTTTGCAGCCTTCCGAGCGGCGCAAAGTCATTCTCGCCACCAATATCGCGGAAACATCACTGACGATTGACGGCGTGCGAACCGTGATTGACACGGGACTGGCGCGAGTCCTTATCAGCGACGCGCGGCTCGGCATTGACCGCCTCGAACTGCGCCGCATCAGCCGCGCCTCAGCCGCGCAACGCGCCGGTCGCGCGGGACGCACGGCGCCGGGACGCTGCATCCGGCTCTGGAGCGCGCGCGAAAACGCCCGCATGGCCGAGAGCG
>JAPLSP010000132.1 GCA_026398575.1 Candidatus Sumerlaeota bacterium
AGCAACCGCACTCCAAATGCTGGCGCCGCTTCTGATCGCATTGCTCGTATCCCTTAGGCAAAAATGCGCGATCATAATTCTGGGGCGAAGCGCTCAGCGCGCTGCGGCGGCGATGATCCTCAGCGCAATGTCTTCGCTATAGGGCGGCGAAGTCAACGCCTTGCGCCCGCCGCCATGCGCGAACGTCTCGGCCTTGTCTGTTTTCCCTGTCTTCGTGTTGATCCATTCGGCCTTGTATGTCCCCGCCGGCAGTTCCACATTGATATCCGCCTGCGCGCCACCTTGGAGATAAATCGCATACGCCTTCGCTGGCTCGCTCAGCGCGTACGCGACCACTCCATTCGGCAGGCCGCTGACCGCCGCGCGATCGGGCTTCATCCGTGTGAAATCGAAACTGCAGATGAAGTCCTTCAGGATCTTGAACTGCGCGCGCAACGCCGTGCCTCCTCCTCCGGGCTGCTTGGCGGGAAACGCAAAATCGCCTTTCTCATGCCCAACAGTGAATGAATAATCCAGGTGATCGTAGATTGCGCCGCCCGCCAGGATGAACTGCCAGCCTTCTTTGCGATAATGCGTGTCGCCTGTTCCTTTGAAGCCTGTCTCGTCATCCGCAATGGGCTTGTTCAGGCCATAATTCATCCCCACGGTGTCCGGCGGCGTCGCATAATGAAAGTTGAAGATCGAAACCGCCGGATGAGGCTTTTCGATCTTCGCCTTGCCGTTGGCGATATTCTGCGCGATCAGATGCTTGACTGGGAATTCCTTCTCGGCGGCCACAAGGGTATCGGCGATATGATGCTGCCACTCCAGCGTCACGCCGCCGAAATACGGCTCGTTGCAGATTTCGTAATACACGTTCCCGAAATCCTTCAACTCCTCGGCGACTTTGCGAACCATGGCGTCCTGCACGTCCAGCAGCGCGCCGTTCTTCAGCGTCAGCGCCTCGGTTCGCGCGATTCCGCCCACGCCGTTGACGTTGTTCTTTGCATTGAACGGCGCCGCATCCCACATGGCGTTTTCGTAGTAAGGGCAGAAGAGGACATACTCGACGGCGATGCCGCGCTTGCCGGCCTGCGCCACAAACTCTTTGAGGCGCTTGAAATAAGCCTCGTCCCACTTGGCAAGGTCGAACTTGTTCCCGCCGTTTGCGCCCCGATAGCCTGGCTCGCTGCTGCGCGCCCACGGACAAATAAACCGCTCAGCCGCCGGCCCCAGCGTGTTCTTTTCGATTTTGAACGCGCCCGCCGTCTCGACGTATGCGCCGGAAAACGTCCGCGTCAAATTCAGCCCTGCCGCCTGAACTGCGTCGAGATAAGCCGCGTAGTCAAAGTCCAGATTCATTACCGCGCCATAGTGTTCGGTCGAGCCAACCAACACCGCCGGCTTCCCATGGAAGAGAAGGTAGTGCGGATTTTCCGGATGCAGCCTCAAGGCTTCGTTATCCATGCCGTGCGCGCCCTCCGTTGAAAGAAATGGAACCAGCAACGGAAAGATGCTGATGAGAAACCAGCGTATCCCGCCATGGAATCCTTTTGCTGTTTTTGGCATAAGTAGCGTTATCCTTTTCAATTAATGTTATTCATAGACAGGATGTGTCTATGCCATTATAATGCGCCGAACGATAACTTGTTGCCGTTCATTGCCATCCGTGTTCTCCGCGAAATCCGTGGTTAAAATTTTACCACGGATTTCCCGGATAACGCGGATGTCGCGCCGCGAAGCAGCCTGTTTTTGCAGACGGAGTTTGTAAAAATCCTCGTCCTTTGCTCTCATAAATTTCAACTATAGCGATGGTCTAGGAAAACGTCAAAGCGATTTTGGCGCATTCTTGCCTGGGGGCGCATCCCAGAGCAGCTACTGGCAGGAGGCGGCCCTTATTCTGAAAAAAATGTCTGACAAAACAATGAAAACAGGTTGCCATTGAATCAGGCATGGTGGCCGTGTGCCATTATTTTGTCGCACATTATTTTGTCAGACCTTTTCCCGCACGCCAATCCACCGAAATACCGAAGCAAAAGCGGCAGCAAGCAACCGCACTCCAAAAGCTGGCGCCCCGCCTATCCGCATTGATCCTCTTTTCCCTAGATGCGTACTTGAGCGCGTTGAGAGCGTTGATTGCGTTTGACGCGGGGGGCGGATCGGATATAGATACGGGCGGAAGCCAAAAATTTAAGGAGAATCAAGCTATGACGTTCCGGCCAAATTCAGTTCTAAAAACACTAGCGATTATTGCGCTCTGTGCGGGATTGGCGATCCTGGATGCCAAAGCCGGCGCGGAGGTCAAACTGCCGGCGGTTATCGGCAGTCACATGGTTTTGCAGCGCGATATGCCGGTTCCCATTTGGGGAACCGCTGCGCCGAATGAAAAAGTGACGGTCAAGTTCCGCGATCAGGAGAAATCCGCGCTGGCCGGCGCGGACGGCAAGTGGATGCTGAAACTCGATCCTCTTAAAGTTGGCGGGCCGGACAAGATGACCATCGGCGGCGTGACCCTCGAGGACGTCCTCGTCGGCGAGGTATGGGTCGGCTCGGGCCAGTCGAACATGGACATGCTCGTCGGCAGCTATACCAAGAACGATCCGGCGCTTGAAAAAATTGCGGCGGGGACCTATCCGAAGCTGCGGTTGATATCGAAAGGCTGGAAAGGCTGGACGGAGGCGACGCCGGAAAACAACACCCGTATGTCTGCGATGCTCTTCGCCTTCGGCCAGCCGCTGCAAAAAGAACTCGATATCCCCGTCGGGCTGCTCGTTGGCGCCGTGGGCGGAACGCCTTCGGGCAACTGGCTGAGCGAAGAGTCCTATCGCTCCGATGCCGCTTGCCAGGAGATGGTCAAGAAGTTCGCGGCCACGTATGACTTCGAAAAGGCGAAAGCGAAATATGAGAAGGACCTAACCAAGTGGAAAGAGGATGAGGCCGCGGCCAAGAAAGACGGAAAGAAACCGCCGCGCGCGCCCGAGGCGCCTGTCAAGGCCGGCGAATGCAGCCGAGGCAAGGTCGGCAATCTCTATGAGGCGCACATCCGCCCCTTCATGCCTTTCGGCATGAAGGGAGTTTTGTGGGATCAGGGCGAAGGCGGCACGGCGATTACGGGCGTGGATCAATACACGCTGATGGGCGCGCTCATCCGCGGCTGGCGCAAGGAATGGAGACAGGGCGACTTCCCGTTTATCTACATTCAGAAGCCCAGCGGCGACGGGTGCGCATGGGACCCGAACGATGCGCTAACGAGCAATGCCAGCAAATTCGCGTCGCTGCCGGGCAAGGTCCCCGGCGACGGCCAATATCGCGAGAACCACATCAAGATCATGAGCTACCCCAACACCACGATGGTTATCAGCACCGATCTCGGGTCCGGCACACATCCCACCCTTAAATCCAGCTACGGCGTTCGCGCCTGCCGCGTGGCGATGGGGACGGTTTATGGCAAAAAGATCGAGTACTACGGTCCGCTCTATGCCTCGCAGAAGATCGAAGGCAATAAAATCCGCATCTCATTCACGCACGCCGGACAGGGCCTGGCTTTCAAGGGCGGCGACAAGTTGCAGGGATTCGCCATCGCCGGAGAAGACAAAAACTTCCAATGGGCCGATGCCGCGATTGACGGCGACAGCATCGTCGTTTCGAGCGACAAGATCGCCAAGCCCGTCGCCGTCCGCTATGGATGGTCCTCCAAGCATCCCTGGGCCAACCTATTCAACAAAGACGGCCTTCCCGCGCCGGCGTTCCGGACGGATCAGTGGTAAGTTTTTATTTGATTCTCATAATCCAAACCACGTTGAAGCTGTAAGGCCGCGTTTCAAGGTCGCCTGTATAGGTGGCGTCACGGACCACCTCGGAGCTGTTGCCGAGATATGCGCCCGTACAGGCGCCGCTATTCCAACAGTTGTGATCCTTACTGAATTGGCTGTCAAAATACGGAATGTCATGCGTTTTGATCGCGTCCGTTTCCAGCAGGCCCGACGTGGTATGCCCGCGCAGAAACCGTCCTTTCAGCCCTGCCGCGGCGGGATTATTCAGGTTGGGAGTCGTCACGTTGTAGAATGGCGATTCCGGATCCGCAACGACGGTACCATCGCACACGACCCAGTTGGCGGGCAACGTGGGCCCCGGTTTGCCGGGGGGCATAACGATGTCCTTATGCCAGGCGATAATGCTTCCCAGCGGAACGGAACCGATGCCTCTGATGGGTCCGGCAACATTGATTCCTCCCAGATTCGCCATACCGGCGATCTGCAAATTACCCGAGCCTTTGATGTCGCCGTTCACGTCCAGTTTTGCAGCGGGATTTGTCTGGCCGATACCGACGTTGCCGCCTTTGGTATAGACATTCGGCATGCGGAAAGCGAAGGGCGCAGCAAGAAAGCGCTGGCGCGGAAAGATGGGAGCGCCGCCCGCGATGCTGATTTGCACATAGCAAACGTCCGATGTAAAGGCGTCCGAGAGTAATTTGCCGCCGGTGTCCGCAGGACCAAGAATAACGTTGAACTTGCCGTCGGAAGCAAGGTAGGCGATTTCGCCATGACCGCTTGCCGATCCGCCATCAGCCCGGAAAGGACCCCATAAAAGAGTTCCTGTTCCCGAGCTTGGCGCATCATAGAAGTTGAACTCCATCACCGTCTGTCCGGCAGGCGGGGGAGCGCCGTTCGCGTCCGTCACTTTTCCCTGGAAATTGATATAGTTGGGCGAAGCCGCCACTCCCAGCGGCAGACTCGCGACTAGCGCCAACAGCGCAAGCAGTTGTTTCATGATACGACTCCTTTGGTCATTTGATTCTCATAATCCATACGACGGAATAATTATAGGGACGGGTTTCTTCGCCTGTATAGAGCATGGTCCGCGCCTTATCAACTGAATATCCCAAGTATGAGCCGCTGCACGCGCCACCTTTCCAACAGTTGTTTTCCTGGAGAAAACCAGAATCCAAGTAATGGAAGGTATAGCTTTTGAGCGCATCGTCTTCGAGGCGCCCGGATGTCGTATCCCCCCGCAGGAAACGGCCTTTCAATCCGGTTGTAGTGGCGCCGTTCAAGTCAGGAGTAGTCGCCCCATTCAGCGGCGACTCGGCGTCAGTAATCGGCGATCCATCGCACTCGACCCATCCATAGGGAGGGATGGTGGAAGAAGTCACGGTCACATAGAGATACTTGTCCCAGGCGACGATGGACCCCACCGCGGCGGAGCCGATGCCGGAGGTTTCTCCGGAAGTCGAAAGCGTCAGCTCGGCGCACGTGAGGTTTCCAGCCAGGTAAAGGTCTCCGCTCGCTATAATGTCGCCGGCTACTTCCAGCTTCACGGATGGACTGGTGGTACCGATACCGATCTGGTCCGCTTTCGAGAAAACGGCGGGCAGATGAAAGACGTAGGGGGTTGTCAAAAATTGCTGGCGCGGCAGGATCGGCTCGCCGCCGTTAACCTTTGCTTCCACGAAGCATCCCCCGTTGGAGGAAAAAGCATCTGAGATCAGGCGTCCGGTTGTATCCTGAGGGCCGAGATTGACACTGTAGCGGCCTTGCGCGGACACCAGCACGACCGGGCCATGGCCGCTGAGGGTTGTGGCGTCGTCCAGAAAATAAGGGCCCCAAAGATTGGTTCCCTGGGTCGCCGCGTCAAAGAAATTGATTTCCATCGCATACAGGCCGCGCGGAAGCGGCTGGCCGTTGATATCGGTCAGTTTACCCTGGAAATTGAGAGGGTCCTGAGCGGCGGCGAATCCTGCGAAAGCCATTGCGAGCGCCAGGAAAGCGATTGCGCGTTTCATAATTCGAGGCTCCATTCTTTCAGTTGCAGTTCGGATTCTCGCGGGTGATGAAGTTATGCTTGATGTAGATTTCGATATCCTGAACCAGGTCCACATTGATACTGGCGGCAGGGATTGTCAGCGTCCAATGGGTGGCGGCCACGCTGCGCTCCTTCAGGAATGTATTTTCCAGCGTGGAATCGGGGACGCCGGCGTCCGGTTCGCCGGATGTGGAGGAGAATTGCAGCTTGACCGTATCCTCCTGCCCGCTCAGCGAATCCCACGTCAGGCCATTGTCCAGCGTGCGGAAATAGCGGAAGGGGAATATCTCATATTCGCCGTTCAGTTCGCGCGGATTAGCCATGTTGTAGCACGGTGGCGTCCGGGTGCGCAGATAACAGACCCCGCCATAAATCAGATCGGCGGAATGAACGGTCTTGGTGAAAGAACCTAGGACATTGAATTTAACCCATTCGATTTTGTCCAGGGATTTGCCCAGTTGGAGGATGGAACCGTCCGGGTTGTATTCAACCCCCAGGAAGAAGAAGCCGTTTTGCTTTTTCAGGGAGAATGTATCGAGATTAACCACGACGTTGCCGAATTTGTCCTGAGTGCGTTTGATTTTGCGCCGCATCAGTTCCGAGGAAGTGACAATCTGGCTTGTGACGGTGTCCACGCGCCAGCCCTTGTCAATTCCCGTTCCGGCATAGCGCGCCAGAACGTCGTCGCGCAGCGAAATCTTATCCACAAAGGACTCGCGATTGAAGCCGATCAGGTTGACGCGATTGAACTCCTCGATGGCGGCAATGTAGCTTTCCAGCTCATCGGCGTTGCGCAGCTTGAAGAGCGAGGCCGTCTCCCAGCTTCGGCCCAGATAGTCAATGAGGAAGGGCTTGTTCCACTTGAACTCCAGGGCGCGCGCCGTCATGAACGCCCAGCGCTGCGCCTCGCGGAAGGCGTCGTCGGCCAGGATCAGGCTGTTCTGCGAGCGCTCCAGATGGACCGGATCGGCGTAGTACCGGTCATGCAATCCGGCCAAGCTGCTTTCCTGCTGTTCGCGCAGGCGTTCGAGCTCGCGAAGCAGAGCCGTGCGGCGCGAAACGGTCTGTGTTTGCGAGAAGATTGCCTCCCGATATTCAATGCCGCTGGAAATCTGCTCGCGATTCAGATCGTTGAGGTCCATCTCGGCTTGCTGGCGATTCATATCCATGTCCACCTGGCCCAAGGTGGCGCCGTAGTCGGCCGAGGCGATATCCAGCTCTTTTTGCGCCTTGGCGGTTTCCACGGCGCCGGCCACTTGCAGCGTAAGATTCACGGCGCCGGCCACGCCGATTACCCATGGCCCGCCCATTAACTTGGCATCTGTAGCCAGCGAGGAGATGTCCTTGATCGTGTCATAAGCGCGCTGCGCGCCGGCTGTGACGCCTGCCCATGCCGCAATCTTATCCCATTGCTTTTGCTTCGTGGCGCCAAAGGTGGAGTAGGCCGTGGCGATCCGGTTGACGAATTCCCCGCCGGAAGACATCCTATTGATGTAGTCTTCCGAATTGGAAATGTGGGTGGTGAGGGTGTCCTTCATGACCGCCATCTGCTCAACCCGGAAGTCGTTCATTTGCATTTCGGAGTTGGCTTGATCCAGCTCGCTGCCGGCTTTGGGATTGATGATATGCTGGGCCGGGACTTCGATAAAGGGATCGGGCGGATCGTAGCCGGTGATTTGAAAATAGCGGTCCGCCGTGGAACCGGTGATCGAGTTGGCTTCATTATAAACCTGGTCGGCGAAACCGCGGTAGAGGAAGTAGTTTGCCTGGGCCGTGTCGTACTTGGCCCTGGCGTAAGGAAGCGGCGAGGTCGGCGAATTGCTGATCCACTTGATCATGGCGTCGTAGGAATCGAACCGATCGCCCCCCGCATCCGGATATTCCTGAATCAGGACTAGAAACTTGGGATCGAAGCCCAACACATTGGTCTTGCCCATAAGGAAAGCCCGCGCCTGTTCGAGCGAGGCCAATCCCGACTGCAACCCATAGCGGGCGGCGTTCACGCCGGCGGCGTCGCCGGGAGGCGGCATATAGCCGGGAAACATGCTTTGCAGCAGCAGCGAGTTGACGCTGACCTGTTGCTGGACTCTTGCAATCACCTCATGGGCCGACTGGATGTCGTCCTGCGTTGGTGTTTTGATCCCTCTCATGCCGTAGAGTTTGGCCAGTTCGGCGGCGGCCTTGCAATAGTCGCGCAGCAGCGTCAGGACCATCACATAATCCTTGAAGCCCGAGAAGAGCACGCGATCCGCCAGCGTTACGGTCATGTTGCCCGTTGAAGGATCGTAGTCGGGAACGGACTTCAGCAGGCCGTCGTTCGGATCAATGAACTTGGACGCATACAGGTTGCGGATCGGTTGCAGCCGCTTGAAGACGAGCCATCCCAGTGTGGCGCCGGCCGGTGCGCTGGCGTCCAATTGCCTCACGTCCACGCCGCCGGTGTCGGCGAACAGGCCTGCGTATTCGTGGAAGGCCGACTCATACATCCCCAGCATTTTCGTCCACTGGTCAATCTCAACGTCCATGATGAATTTATTCGTAGGCGGCAGACGGAAGCCCAGGCGATATTGCGCCAGCGTATCCTGCTCCTGCTTGACGAATTGAATCTCCGCCACTGCCTTGTCGTAGTACACGTCCAGAAAGGCGTTCTCCAGTTTAAGATTCAACGGAGCGTACTTGAGCGCCTTGCGCATGTTTTCCAGCGCCGCATGTGTCAGAATCCGTTCGGGATCCGAGTATCGCTTGTTCATATCTTCGAAATTGGCGCGAATATCGCCGCCCGGCTGGGTTCGCACGATCGGCGGATCTTCCTTCGCCAGTTGTTCGGCGATCCTTTTTCCCAGGGCGGTATCCATCAGGCTATGCGAAGTAATCGGGCCATAGAGCAAGGCCTTGTAGCGGAAGGCAGCGGAGTTTTTAAATGCGGGCGGAGCAATTTCCCAATACAGCAATTCCTGGGAATCGCGAATGTAGTCATCCACGAACGTCGAATAAGGCTCGCTCGATGGCAGCATCTGACCGAACGAACTCTCCACCAATTGATAGCCGCCTCCGGACGGCATCACGCGCTGAACGGGCGAGGATGGATCGGCAACGGCGCCGATGCTTCCGCCGCTGAAGAGGGTGAAATCCAATGAATTGGACAGCGCAGCCGTTTGCGTGGTGAAGGTATTCAGGAATTCATGCTGAAGGACCCACGGCTCCGTGGGAGGAATGCAGCCGATGAACATCTCATCAATATGGATGGCGTGATTGACGCTGCCGAGATCCGGACGGGAATCCCGCACTTGAATCCAGACGGAAATCCCCGGACGGACTTCCATGGCCGGAAGGTCATAGGAGTAATATCGCGCCTGGTCGGCCGTGGCGGTGATATCCAGCATGTCTCTGAAGGTTGAGCCATCGGTGGAATACGAAAAAATAAATTTATCGTCCAACGTCGGCGCGGACTGATAGGCGGCCAGATAGAAACGGAAAGGCGCCAGCCCGGAGGCGGCAAGTTGCCAGCGATGCAAGAGGGTGGAGGTGGACCCCGTCTGTTCCTCGGAAATGACCTCGCACGCGCCATCGCGCGCGGCGGTGTCGCGATAATCGCCCTGCAGCGTGCCTTTGGCGGGCAGATCGCCCATGGCATAGTCCAGGATCGCGCAATCCGGATGCGTCTGGGCAGGCGCCGGCCGGGCAAGGCCTGCCGCGAGCAATAGCGCCATCCCGCATAAGACCGCATCATGGAGTTTCCTCTGTGTCATGGCCATGACCTATTCTCCTTATGCTCTTTCCCATCGTCCGCTTTTCCCCTGCCGCCAGACATGGGATTCAGCGTCCGCGCGCCGTCCTGCGGCTGGATAACGCCGGATATAACGGCGTCGTCGGAAAGCTCGGGAACTGCAAGTCCTGCATCAATACAACGACGCCGGTCGTTTCGGCCTGCAAAAAGGCGGCTGCGCTGTTGACCGGCAAGACGCGATCGGTATATTGGCCCAGCATGAACGTCGGGCGCATGTAATAGGGAACCAAACTGGGAGCGACGTTGAAGCTCAACGTGCGATTGATCGGATTGTTGTCAAAAAAGGAGGCGGTTCCCATGGGCATCAATTCGGATTCCGCCTGAAAGGTCTGTGTTGTCAGCGTGGCGGTCATCCGCCATTCGCCTTCGGGGATGGCGCCGGCGCCCTGCACGCCGATCAGGCTGTTGGGATTCAGACTGCTGATGAGCGATACGCTGAAACTGGTCGGGCTCTGGAGTATTTTGAGCCGGAACGCCAGTTCGGTCAGGCCGTTCTTGATGACACCGGTCCAGAGGCTGTCGTTGTCATAGACGATCAAAGTGTGGCGCGGCAGCCCGCTGACCCAGTAACCCGCGGCCAGATCCGGAATCAGGTCCACCACCACCGCGCGTGCACCTTTCATCTCGGCGTCATCGGTGATCGCCAGAGGAATGGAGGCGGAAATTCCATTCACGGCGATGGACGCTTCACCCATCAGGTCCACGGCTTGCGTCGTGCTGATGTCGGCCAGACGGTAGCGCAGAAAACCTTTAACAGGCTTGGAGAAGAGTACGGGCAAATAAACGGTACCCACGCCTTCGGTCGCGGAGGAGACCTGATCCGAGAATGTGGCCCAGGCAATGTTTCCCGTCAGCGCATTGACCAGACATCGCAGGTCGGACACATCAATCCGCCCATCATTGTTGACATCCGGAAGTCCCGGGACGCCGACGCTTTTGATCAGAAGGTTGATCATCTGCGTCACATCGCTCTGATTGATGCGCCCGTCGTTGTTCAAGTCCCCGCGGATTTGGGCGAAAGACTGGGCCGTCAACGAGAGCATCAGAGCAAGCAGGAACGGCCCGAGCTTCATGATAAATTTATGTCTCATGGGGGTCTGGCTCCATCATGGTTTGCAGCTAAAATAAATGGCTGTTTGTAGGGTAAATAATTTTTGAGGACATGTCAATTAGTTTTCAGACAATTAATAATTCCACATATATTATTCATTCTATTGAAGTTATTTGGTATTTGCCATTTGGCATTCAACAAATTTTTTCATGCAGGAACAGCCTGTCCTTGCTGGCGCCCTGATTCTCTGCGAATGCTGGCGCTCTGATTCTCTGCGAATGCCGGAGCTCGTTAGTCCGCGTTTCTCGCTACAAATGCCCTGAAAGGGCTGAAAGAAAACAGCCCAGGGCAACGCCCTGGGAGCAGCCGATCCCCATTTCTATCAAGCCCTGTAAGGGCGGAAGAAGTAGTGAGGAAAGGCAATGGCTTGCTTCTTTCGCCCTTTCAGGGCCTTCTGAACTTTCCGCGCTCTGTTCCCAGGGCGTTGCCCTGGGCTGTTTTCTTTTTGCCCTTTCAGGGCATCACGGAACACCGTTTACATCCGAGCTATGATAATAGAGCAGCCCGATCCTGATGAGAAATCCAGGTCAGCGTGAGGTGTTGGCGCCTTCTTGCATTCACTCGTTGATCGGCTCGAGAACGGCGCCGCAGATCAGGGCCTGGCCTGAGACGGGCGTCAGGGTGAGTTCGAGTTTGGCGTTGGCGCTGATATCCAGAGGATATGTCTTTTCCATGATCCGGTTGGCGCCGCCGGCCGCTTTGAAAATATCCATGCGGTCTTTCAGCAGAAGTGCGGGGGAAGGTGCCGCGACGGTTTGCCCTTCCGGATCTTTCAGTCCCTTGGGGCGCCGCCATTTTTCACCGTCATCGGAAATGAGGACATCGTACTTAGCGCGGCGATTGGCGCTTCCAAACCAGGCGATTTCGATATGATCCACCGGCTTGTCGGGATCCAGACGGAATTGAATCCAGTGGCCACGCCCAAGCATGGCCCAACGTGTTTTCAGATTGCCGTCAATGGCGTATTCGGCGGGATAGCCCGGTGTCGCCGCGCTGGCCGTGGCAAGCGGCTGTCCGTCCTTTTTCGCCAGCGCGTCCAGCTTCACTTCGAGAATGCTGTTCCATTCGCTTTCGGAATTGCCGTTGCAGGCAAGGCGCAGGTATTTCGCCTTGATGGGTTCGAACTCCACGCGCTCGAAGCCGCCGCCGGCGGTTGAGGCCAGGGCCTTTGGGGCTTTGCCTTTGAGCATTGAATCGCCGATCAGCGGACCGCCGCCCGTGTGGCTTTGAATCGCAATGTCGAAAACTCTCTGCCCTTGCGCTGTGGAACTGGGGTCCAGCAGGACAAGGCGGAGTTTGTATTTGCCCGCGCATAAGCCTTGCGCTGCGCCTGTTCCCATGATCGGTTGCATCATCAGTCGCATGGTCTTGCTGCTCTCGACGCCTGAGCGGCAAATCTCTTCATAGGATTTCGGCGTTCCGGCGGTCCGCGCAATCTTTACGCCTTCGGGCAGGACAAATACTTCGCCTTTGGTCTCCTCGGCCCCCAGGCAACGCCAGACGGCTCGCTCCAGCTCGAAATAGAACGTTTCCGAACCGCGTCCCTGCGCCAACAGATCGTGCGACGTGGGCGAGAATTTATAGCGCGTTGCTTCCATCCCCAGCGCCTGGCGCCATGCAATCAAATGCGGCAGCCAGCGCAGATTCATGGAAACAATCAATCCTTTTTCGCCGTGCGTCATTTCGCCGAGCGAGGCATAGCGCGCAAACCGCTCGATAACCTCGCCCGGTTTGCATTCGGCCATTGCCATGCGCGCCGCTTTCACGTCGCCCGTTTTCATCGCTTCCTGAGAGCGCTGATATGCATCCTGCGCCTCGTGAATGGCGATGAGGAATTCTTCGAGGCCTTTGAAGTAGTTCAAGCGGTCGCGCTGCGCCTCGGTCATCTTTGTTTGATCCGCCGCACTGAGCAGCTTCAGCCGCTCGCGGCAGCCGGCAGTGGTCTGATCAATATTCGTCAATGTGCGGTCAATGAAACGCGAGCTTGTCTCGCGGGCGAAAATCGGCGCTTCGGTCGCCCAGCGGTTCAAGTAGTCTCCCGTCGCGGCGCCGGCAGCGGGGCCAAAGCATCGCACGGCCATCTCGGCGCAGGTTTCGCGCAGCGGCTGGTCTTTCGTCGCGCGCCAGACTTGCTTTGACAAACTGACAAAATATAAATCCAGCGGGCGCGTCATCCAGTGAATGATCCCATAGCCCGACGCGCGCGCGTCGGTCAGCTTCGTGTAAAATTCGGATGAAGGCGTGAAGGCCCGGCCGATATAGGCGCCGTCGTCATGATGCGCCCAAACGACGGGGATGACCGGACGATTCGCGGCGACTTCGCGAATCTTCTGACGGTCCTCGGCGCTGTCCATGCAGGGACGGCCAGCCAGAACCGCATAGTCCAAGGGAATGAATTTGATGCGCGGCGGCAGGAAGCGATCCACTGATTTCAGCGCGTTCAATCCCCAGGTTCCCGTGGCGAACTTAACTTCCGTGCGTCCGAGTTCCTTCGCGGCGCGCTCGAAGGCGCGGATGATCTTGCCGAGCGCGAACATGTTGTGCGATTTCCAATATTGCGCCGCCTCGGGCGTCTTGGCGATCTCCGCCTGATATTCCGCGCGCCATTTCTCCGGCATATCTTCGATGCTGAAATTCAGCCACGGCGTCGAGCCGGCGCGAAACCAGATCACCAGCCAGTCAATCTTCGGATACATTTTGAATAGGGCCTCGGCCTGCGCCTTGTAGTAGCGGTACCCTTCGGGCGTGTCGGGATCGGCCAGCCATGTCTTCGATTCATCGGCGCCTTTTGCGCCTTTTGCCGAACCGCCGATGGCGAATCGCGCCTCAGGCGGCAGCGACTGGATCATCTCCTGCGGATTGGCGGGCGCGGTGTCCACGTCGAGCGCGAAATAAACATCCATCGCGCGCTCGCCAGCGTAGGCGAATACTTCGCGCATGAGTTTTTGCGCGGAGGCGGCGCGCTGATCGTCCGGAACCATCGCCGCCTCGGGGCCGAAAACCGGTCCGTCAAACACCTGCCCGCCCCACAGCCGCCGAACGTCGTTGACGTGCTGCGTGGACCAGTCGCGCCCCTTCACCGTCGTCGAGAGCCAGCCGACCGGCTTTGTCTTGCCGTTGAATTCAAACGAGAACATCGGGTTGTTGCCGTAGGCGTGAACCATCACGGCGTTGTAGCCCATCTTCTGGGATTGCGCGATCCAGGACTGCCAGTCCTTCAGATTCCACGTCGAGCATCCGCTGAGGAAGTTATGCCAGTCGAAAACGAGGCGGTCGCGGACCAGCGGCGCGTTGGGAACCGGTTTGCCGGAGGGGCGCAACGCATCGAACGAAAGCGCCTCCTGCCGCGGCTGAGGCAGCGCGTTATACGAGAGATAAAATCCGCAGCCGAGTTTTTCGAGCAGCGCATAGACGCCATAGACCGCGCCGCGCGAGTCGCTGCCAATCACGGCGGCGACATCCCGTGCGTCGCGCTTGAGGGCGGTCACGATATAGCTTTCCGGTTCCTTCAGTTCCGCGCCTTCAAGGTATTCGCGCAAATTGGGTTCGGCGGAAATGCTTCCGATCAGGATCATGCGCCCGTTCTCCGGCGCTTGTTCGCGAAGGGCGAATTTCTCCTTGGGGTAGATTGCCTGGAGCACTTCGGCCAGCTCGCGCGCCGCGATTTTCTCGGCGGCCGGCGCCGTTTGCTTCATCACAATTGCAATCGCATTGGGCTGTCCTTGCGACTGGGCTGATACGTGAGCGCTGATTATAAGCCCCAAGACGGCCGCCGTGATTCCAAGCAAAATACGTCTCATGGATTCTCTTTCCTGTCAGTGGATTCTTCCGCAGTATGACGCGCTTATTTCTTTTCGCTGCAAAAAGAAATGTATGCAGCGGACACGCCGAATGAGTCAATGAGGATCAGGGGCGGGAGCTGCTGTTCGTTTATTGACATAAAATAGTAAATGGCTTTTCGCAGAAGCGCCGTCATGAAAGGTCCGATCTTATATGATTTTGCCCATTGTGCTATGAATGCCTTGATAGGCCATTATCTCGCCGCGAACGACAACATGTTGTCGCTCATTGCCATCCGTGTTATCCGCGAAATCCGTGGTTGAAAATTAACCACGGATTTCGCGGATAACGCGGATATCGCGCCGTGAAACAGCAAATTTTTGCAGACGGAGTTTGCGAAAATCCTAGCTTCTTTGCAGTACGTGCCCGCATGCCTGTATGCTTCTTCCGATAATGCGGATTGACCCCGGGCGGGACAAGGCGTATAAAATCGCGTCGCAGAACGTTTGATCTTGGATCAATATCCGTCAGGCGCAAGGGCTGGGAAAATTTGCTCTGTGATATGTTGCTTGATGCGCCGGCAGAGATGCCAGCGCTCCCAGTTTTTGCTTATCTGTTTTTGAGGTTGTTGGAGTATAATCATGCGCGAGTTGCCCACCCGTTTCGATCCCAAGGCCGTTGAAAAGAAATGGTACGATTTTTCGTTCGAAAAAGGCTATTTTGAGCCGCGCGGACATGGAAAACCATTTTGCATCGTCATCCCGCCGCCGAACGTCACCGGCATTCTGCACATGGGCCATGCTTTCAACGGCACGCTCCAGGACGTTCTGACGCGACGCGCGCGCATGAGGGGACAGCGCACGCTGTGGCTTCCGGGAACGGACCACGCCGGCATCGCCACGCAACACAAAGTCGAGGAAGCGCTGCGCAAGGAAGGAACGACCAAGGAAAAAATCGGGCGCGAAAAATTTCTCGAACGGATGTGGGAATGGAAAGAACATCACGGCGGGACCATCATCCGCCAGCTGAAAACGCTGGGCGCCTCGTGCGATTGGTCGCGCGAGCGCTTCACGCTGGACCCCGGCCTGTCGCGCGCGGTGCGGCGCGTTTTCAAGCGGCTCTACGACGAGCGCCTGATTTACCGCGAAAATTATCTCGTCAACTGGTGTCCGCAGCTGCGAACCGCCCTCTCGGATGACGAAGTCGAGCATAAGGAAGTCAAAGGGCATCTCTGGCACATCAAATATCCGGTCAAGGGCCAGGCGGGCGTCTTCGTCCAGGTCGCCACGACGCGCCCCGAGACCATGCTGGGCGACACAGCGGTAGCGGTGAATCCGAAGGACGAGCGCTATACGGCGCTGATCGGCAAGACGGTTATTCTGCCGCTGATGAACCGCGAAATCCCCATCATCGCGGATGAATATGTGGACCCGGCCTTCGGCACTGGCGCGGTGAAAGTGACGCCGGCCCATGATCCGAACGACTTCGAGATGGGCCGCCGGCATAATCTCCCTTTCATCAATATCCTGACGCCGGACGGCTTTATGAATGAAAACGCCGGCGCGTATCAAGGCCTGGACCGCTGGAAATGCCGCAAGCAGGTGGTCAAAGACCTCGAGGCGCAAGGGCTACTGGTCAAGGTCGAGGATCATGTTTATCAGGTGGGGCACTGCTACCGCACGGGCGACGTCGTTGAGCCGTATCTGTCGCGGCAATGGTTCGTGAAGATGCGTCCGCTGGCCGAGCCTGCGCTGGCGGCGGTGAGGGAAGGGCGCCTGCGCATCCTCCCGCGCACGTGGCAAAACACCTATTTTCACTGGCTGGAAAACGTGCGCGATTGGTGCGTCTCGCGCCAGCTGTGGTGGGGGCACCGCATCCCGGTCTGGTACTGCGACGACTGCGGCCACTACAACGTCCCGCTCGAAGACGAGCCGGTCCAGTGCGAGAAGTGCGGCGCCACGAATCTGACGCAGGATCCCGACGTGCTCGATACGTGGTTCTCATCGGCGCTCTGGCCTTTCTCGACGCTGGGATGGCCCGACGAGACACAGGACTTGAAAGATTTTTATCCGACCAACGTCCTGAGCACGGCGCACGAAATCCTCTTCTTCTGGGTCGCGCGCATGGTGATGATGGGCCTGAAGATCATGGGCGACGTGCCGTTCCGCGACGTGTATATCCATTCGATGATCTTCGACGAAGCGACGCGGAAGAAGATGAGCAAGTCGCTGGGCAACATCATTGATCCGCTGGACATGATCGAAAAATACGGCACGGACGCCGTGCGCTTCACGCTCTGCGCCATCACGGTTGACAGCGCCGTGATGTACCTGTCTGAAAAGCGTTTCGAGGGATATCGCAACTTCACGAACAAAGTCTATAACGCCTCGCGCTTCGTCCTGATGAACACGGAGGACCTTGATCGCGAGGCGCTGGCGCAACCGTTGGACTTTGCGAGCCTCGAAACGGAGGACAAATGGATATTGAGCGTCCTGCAGCGGACCATAGACCAAGTCAACTTCGCTTATGAGGACTATTCCTTCGACCAGATCGCGCATCATATTTATCAATTCCTCTGGAGCCAGTATTGCGATTGGTATCTGGAACTGGTCAAACCGCGCCTGTATCTCAGGCCGGATGCGACGGACTCCGAACACGCCTCGCGCCGCAACGCGCAGCGCGTGCTGGTGATCGTGCTTGAAAATATCCTGCGCTTGGCGCAACCGATCATGCCGTTCCTCACCGAGGAGATTTGGCAGAATCTTCGGGAACGCTATGGGAGTTCCGAGTTCCGGGTTCCGAGTTCCGAGTCCCAACCCACAGGTTCCGAGTTCCGAGTTCCGAGTTCCGAGTTACGAACCACGAGACACGAGTCACGAGCCCCGAGCCCCGAATCCCGAGCCCCGAGCCCCGAATCCAATGACCTTGCGCAATCCGTGCTGGCTTCGCTGGAATGCGAGTCCATTGTGATCGCGCCTTGGATTGAAAAGGGCGAGGCGGCGTGGATCAATGCGGACGAGGAGGCGGATGCGCTGATCGTGCAGGAGGCGATTGACTGTTTGCGCAATCTGCGCGGCGCGCTGGACCTGCCGCCCGGACAGGCCGCCGAAGTGTTCATCTCCGGGAACACGGCGTCGGTCGAGCATCTCAAGTCGCATGCGCGCTGGTTCCGGGCGCTCGTGCCGATCAGCGACCTTGTCTTCGGCGCCGAACCGGGCGAGGGCAAATTCTGTTCGACGGGCGTTGTCAAGGACGTGGCGATCTCGGTCGTGGCGCCCGCGTCGCTGCTCGAAGCCGAGCGGGAGCGGGTTCAAAAAGAAGTGGCGCGCCTCGAAGCCGAGACAAAACGCCTCGCGCAGAAGCTGGGCAATGAAGAATTCACGTCGCGCGCGCCGGCGGCGGTCGTACAGAAGGAAAAAGACAAGCTGTCGCGCGCCGAAACCGAGCTGGCGCAATTGCAGGCGAAGCTGGCAAAAATAGGATAATTTGAATTTTCGAAGGAGCCCGTTGATGCGTCTCCCTGTTTTCATAACCAGCCTGGCTGCGGTGATGCTGATGGTGGCGGGATGTAAAGAACCTCCCGTCGGATCGAAAGCTCGCCCGTTCACGATGTATTTTGTTCCTTCGACCGAGGGTCAGGGAATCTCGCTCAATGCGAACTCCCTTGCAGCCTATATGGAGAAAAAACTAACGATTGTCATGAACGGCGGCAAGGATAAGTTCTATGTCAAGAGCGCCGTTCCTACCAACTATATCACCGTCATTGAGGCGTTCGGCACTCAGAAGGCCGATTTCGCCGCCCTGACCGTGTACAGCTATATCCTGGCTCACGATGTCAAAAAATATGACGCGCAAATGGTCCTGAGTGTGATCCGCGGAAAAGACGAACGCAGCTACCAAGGCGAGATCATCGCGCACAAGGACAGTGGCATCAAGAAGCTGGAGGATTTGAAGGGGAAGAAGTTCGCGTTTGTGGATCCGGCCTCGACCTCGGGCTATATCATGCCCTTGAAGCTCCTAAAAGAAAAAGGCGTCGTGCTGGGCGGGACGATTTTTGCGCAACGGCATGACAACGTTGTCACAATGATTTATCAAAAGCAGGTGGACGCCGGAGCATGTTACTATGGCCCTCCGGCGGTCATCAAGCAGCCGGACGGCTCGGAGAAGACCATCATCCGCGACGCGCGCGACAAGGTCAGGACGCAGTTCCCCGACGTCGAAGACAAGGTTCGGATCATCGCCCTGACCGAAGAAATTCCCAACGATCCCTGGGTGCTGCGCGGGAAAATTTTTGACAACGCCGCGAAAAATGAAGCGCTCAAAAAAGCAGTGATCGAAGGTCTGCTCGAATACGCCCAGACGCCCGAAGGCAAAAATACTCTCGATGGGCTTTCGAACGTCACCGGGCTTTTTGAAGCCAATGATTCAGCTTATAACGGGATTCGCAAAGCCGTCAAAGACGCCGACATGGACCTTGAAGCCGTGCTAAAAAAGAAGAAATAGGGTATGAGCGTGGCCGCCAACATACTCGAAATCCGCGCGCTGAATAAATTCTACGACAACGGCGTCCACGCGCTGAATAATGTTTCATTCGACGTCCGTCGCGGCGAGTTCCTCGTCGTGATCGGCCTGAGCGGCTCGGGCAAGTCCACCCTGCTGCGCTGCATCAACCGCCTCATCGAGCCGACCAGCGGCGGGGTGATCTTCAACGGCGTGGATCTGACGCGGCTGTCGTTCCGGCAGTTGCGGCAATACCGCCGCAAGATCGGAATGATCTTCCAGCAATTCAATCTCATCAAGCGCAAGACCGTCCTGGCGAACGTCCTCGCGGGCGGGCTTGGCTCAATGCCCACGCTGCGAAGCGTTGCGGGCTTGTTCAGCGAATCGGAACGGCGGAAAGCATCGGAGAACCTGAAGATCGTCGGCCTCGAAGACAAGGCCCGCGTCCGCGCCGACGAACTGAGCGGCGGCCAGCAACAGCGCGTGGCCATCGCGCGCTCGCTCATGCAGGCCCCGGACATCCTGCTGGCCGATGAGCCGGTGGCCAGCCTCGATCCGGCCACGTCGCACTCGGTGATGAAGTATCTGCAGGACGCCAACCAGCGCCTGGGCAAGACCATCGTGTGCAATCTGCATTTCCTGAGTTTGGTGCGGACGTACGGCACGCGCGTGATCGCGCTGAAAGCGGGCGAACTGGTCTTCGAGGGCCAGCCGTCCGAGATTGACGAGGCATGGTTCAGAAAAATTTATGGTGAAGAGGCGATAGAGGTGAAAATTGATTAACGGCGTCTATGAGCGATTGCAAGCGCGCGAACAGCGCAAGGCGTGGATTGAAGCGTTCGTCATCAATCTGGCGCTGATCTATTATTTTCTGACCGGCGCCTACTATTTGGTTCTGCGCTGGAAGGAGATGTCTCCCGCCGATTTCGCCTATAATTTCCATCTTCTCATTGCGCTGATGCCGGTCGCCATCGCCGGCTCGCTCGCGTGGACGCGTTCGCCGCAATCGGCCGGGCGCGCCTTCATCGAGCGCACCAACGCCTTCCTCAAAGGCCTGCGCAAAGAGCCGCCCGGATCATGGTGGCTGACGTTCTCGGGATTGCTCGTGCTTGCCATCCTCGCGCTGACGGTCGTCCTCGGCTGGACGGTCACGGAGATCAAAATCCAGGCGCTCTTCAGCGCGGAGGGCATGGCCGGCGCGCGCCGCATCTTCGCCGCGCTCTTTACGCCCAACTTCCAGATCATCGGCCTGACCCTGCAGGAAATGGTGGTGACGATCTTCATCGCGCTGACGGCCACCACGCTGGCGATTCCTGTGGCCTTCGTCGGCAGTTTTTTCTGCGCGCGCAACCTGATGAAAGGCCATCCCGCCACGCTCTCGATCTATATGGCTCTGCGCATTTTCTTCAATTTCATCCGCAGCATCGAGCCGCTGATCTGGGCGATCATCTTTTCCGTTTGGGTGGGGATCGGCCCCTTCGCCGGAATGCTGGCGCTGGCGGCGCATTCGGTGGCGTCGCTGATCAAGCTGTATTCCGAGCAGATCGAAAACATTGACACCGGGCCCATCGAGGCGATCGAGGCCACCGGCGCCAACCGCATGCAGGTTGTCTGGTACGCCGTCGTGCCGCAGATCGTGCTGCCTTATTTGTCGTTCAGCATCTACCGTTGGGACATCAACGTGCGCATGGCGACGATCATCGGCATGGTCGGCGGCGGCGGAATCGGGACGCTGCTGATGCAGTATCAGGGCCAGGCCAAATGGAACGAGGCGGGGATGATCGTGATCACGATCGCCGTGGTCGTCTGGCTGATGGACTACGTCAGCGCGCGCGTCCGCGAAGCGATTTATTGAACCGGATTTTTTTCATGGCGAAACGGGATGAAAGCCAGGCGCTCGCGAACCAGCGCGAATATTGGGACGCGAATCTCGACACGAAGAATCTGTCGGACCAGGCGCCCGAGCGCCTGAATCTCGACGAAGAAATCGCCTTCCTGAGCAGCCCGGAATATGAATACGCGCGCGAGCGGATGGGCGACGTCCAAGGGCGGATTGTTTTGGACGTTGGCTGCGGCTTGGGCGTCAACGCGCTCGCGCTGGCGCGCGCCGGCGCGCGAGTGGTGGCCTTCGACCTGTCGCTCAAACGGCTTGAGGCGCTGATGCAATGGGCGCGCGCCGAAGGTTTGGCGGATCGGATTCTCCCCGTCCAGGGCGAGATCGAAAACGCGCCGCTGCTGGATACGACGGTGGATCGCGCCTTCACCAAATCCGTTCTGATCCATACGCGCATCGAAGCGGCGGGCAGCGAAATCGCGCGCGCGCTGAAACCGGGCGGACGCGGCGTCTTCATCGAGCCGTCGCACTTCAATCCTTTCGTCAATCTTTACCGACGCCTCTTTGCCCCCAAGGAATGGCGCGAGATCGCTTTTTATTTCGACGCCCGCCGATGGGCGCGATTCGGCCAATCCTTCGCGCGGCTGGAGCGCCGCCCATTTTTCTTTGTTTCGTTTTTGGCGTTCTACTGGCAATTCGCCCGCCGCGACCTGCGTCGCTTCCGGCGATCCCTGCGATTCTGGGGAAAGGTGGACGCCGCGCTGTTCCGGATTTGTCCTCTGCTCAAGCGGCTGCGATGGATGGATACAGCCATCGCAGATAAAGAGCCATAAATCCGCATTTCCCGCTCACAATCCAACACGCCTTTCGGATGAGCCATAACGCGAAAAGAAGGATTTGCCCAGTATTGGCGCCGGATGGTAGGCCGATCCGCTCCGTCGGACGGCCTTGGCGCGCTGTGGCCGTCCGACGGAGCGGAGCGGCCTACCATCCGGCGCCACGCAAAAGGCGGGACACTCCCGACGGCTATGTCACTCCTTGAACTTCTCTTTTTCAGCTAATGGAAGTCTCTGCCATACAGCCGGCCGGGAAAGATGCGGCTTCCTGATTTGTCGCGCAGGGCGCAGACGAATCCTTCTTTCATGCAGGCCGCGCCGATGGCGCCGTCGCTCCGCAGGGCGATGAAGGCCAGCTGAAAGTCCGGGCGGCTTTCATTGCGTTTGGCTGTTCGCCGCAATATCTGTTCGCAGGCTTCCTGGGGCGTCATTCCCTGGCGCATGAATTCCACGACGGCGAACGAACCGCATACCTCGATGGCGCGTTCGCCCAGACCCGTGCACACCGCGCCGCCTGTTTCCTGGTCCAGATATAGTCCGGCGCCAATGATCGGCGAATCGCCCACGCGTCCGCGCCATTTCAATCCCGAGCCGCTGGATGAGCAAGCCGCCGCGATGCCGCCCTTGCGGTCGCGCGCAAGGATTCCGATGGTGTCGTGGCCTGCGAGAAGACCTTCGGTATTGCGAGCTGCTGCTGCGCCCGTTTTGCTGCGCTTGGCGGCGGCGGGCGGCGCGGCGGCGGAACGCTCTTTGATGGCTTCGGCATACCATTGAAGGGTTTTGGGGATGAGCAAATTCTCTTCCTTGAATCCATTGCCCAATGCGAAGGACTTTGCGCCGGCGCCGGCCAGATAGATGTGCTTGCCGGCCTCCAGAATCTTGCGGGCGACCGCTGTTGGATGTCGGATGCCTTCAAGCGCCAACACCGCGCCCATGCGTCCGGATTTCCCGTCAATCAGCGCGGCGTCGAGCTGCACGACTCCATCCTCATTCGGATAGCCACCATAGCCGACGGTATTGATCTTCGGGTCATCTTCGGCTGCGGTCGCCGTTGCCTCCACAGCATCGAGCGCCTTCCCGCTCCGCGCCAAAATCCGCCAGCCCGCTTCATTGGCGCGCAATCCGAATTCCCAGGTCGAGAGGATAAGAGGGGAGGGAAGAAGCCGAGACATGGGGCTAAGCGCTCCTATTCGCAAATACAACCAGGTAAAACTGTCGCCAATGCGCATCAGAGGAAAGAAAGCTTTTGCGGACAGGACCGGCGCCAGCATTTGGAGTGCGGTTGCTTGCTGCCGCTT
>JAPLSP010000646.1 GCA_026398575.1 Candidatus Sumerlaeota bacterium
CGCATGGGACGCATGGGGCAGGCGCCGCCACTGGTTCTCATGCCGCGCGTGGTTCCCATACCTCGCATGACTCCCATACTTCCCAGGTCGTTCCCAGCGCCCGCCCGGCGCGCCGCCTGGCCCGCGTGCTGATCGTCACTCCTACACGCGAACTGGCGGAACAGAATCATGAGGTGATTTGCGCGCTGGCGGCGGGAACCAAAATCCGCAGCGCGACCATCTATGGCGGCGTCGGCGCGGGCCAGCAACTCAGGGCGTTGCGCGAGGGCGTCGAGATTCTGGTGGCGTGTCCCGGACGCCTGCTGGATCATATCGAACAAGGCCATTGCAGCCTCGCGGGCATCGAGATACTGGTCTTGGACGAGGCCGACCGCATGTTCGACATGGGATTCCTGCCGTCCATCAAACGGATTCTCAAACACGTCCCGGCCCATCGCCAGACGATGCTGTTTTCGGCGACCTTCCCCGAGGAGATCGAGCATTTGGCCGCGCAGGCGTTGCGCGATCCCAAACGCGTGGCCATCGGATTGAGCCGCCCGGCGCATACCGTCGCGCACGCGCTCTTTCCCGTGGCGGCACATCTGAAGACGGCGCTGATGCTGGCGCTGCTCAAGCAGACCAGTACCGAGTCGGTGCTGATTTTCACCCGCACGCGGCGGCGCGCCCAGCGGCTTTCCGAGCAAATCGAGCGCGAAGGCTATAAGACAACCAGCTTGCACAGCGACCGCTCGCAGGTGCAGCGTCAGGCCGCGCTCAGAGGCTTCAAAAGCGGCCATTATCAGATCATGGTCGCCACGGACATCGCCGCGCGCGGACTGGACGTGGAAAGCATCTCGCACGTCATCAACTATGACATGCCCGGTTCGCCGGATGATTATATTCATCGCATCGGCCGCACGGGCCGCGCCGAACGAACGGGCGACGCTTTCACGCTGGTGACGCCGGAAGACGCCGATCTGGTGCGGGCGCTGGAAAGAATCATGGGCCAGCGCCTGCCTCGCGAGGTTTTGCCGGGCTTCGACTACAAAGCGCCCGCGCCGGAAAAACATGCTGCGCCCGCCCGCGCGGGGGATAGATTCTCCTTCGACCGGCATGCGCAACCTGCCCGACATACGCAACCTGCCAGGCATGCCCAACCCGTCCGCCACGCGCAACCCAGCAGATACGCGCCATCCACCGGACATGCTCAACCTTCAGCCAAACCTGCGCCCGCCCGGCACGCGCAGCCGGCGTCGCATCCGGCCCGGCATGAATCCGCGCCGCATGCGGCAAAGCAGGAACCCGCGCCGCATCCGGCCAGGCACGCTCAGACTGACTATGCTTCTGTCAAGTCGGGCCATGCAGCGCCACATCCGGCCAAACATGAGCCCGCGCCACATGCGGCCAGGCACGCTCAGACAACTCATGCTCCCGCGAAACATGCCCACGCCAAATCCGAGCCGGCGCATCATCCCGACAAAGCCGCTTCGACAAAACACACAAAAACGCCGAGCTCTTCCGCTCATACCCCGGCTCATGTCACACAGGTTAAGGCCAAATATGTTTCCGGTGATGAGCCGCTTCAGGCGCCAAAGTTTTCCATCCATAAATGATCGAGCGGAGAATTGAAAAAATGCAGTTCTTTGGATAAGCGCTTCAATTGCAGTCTTCCCCTCCCAACCACATTGCCGCTTTCTCTTGCCCGTGCGGGATAAGGGGCGCAAAACGCTTAGGAGCTGTAATATCGTATGCCTTTAGCCGCCTGAAGTAGGTGATGAAAATAATTTTCATAAACCCGAAAATTTAACTATTGTGACGTGAGGCCTTTATGTAATGTCCGTCTCATGACGGAACAAATCACCGAGCACTACCTGCTGCAGCTGA
>JAPLSP010000618.1 GCA_026398575.1 Candidatus Sumerlaeota bacterium
CGGAGCGGGACGGCCTACCATTCGGCGCCAAGCTGGACAAATCCTTCCTTTCATCTTCCAGGGGCAAAGGTCTTGTGCCCAAAAGCAGCTACACCGCGAGGCGCACCCTTGACAGCTTCCCGCTCTCGTGTGAATAGTCTCTTCGGCGCCTGTAATGAAGTGAGGGTGGGGCATCTGTGAGCGAATCGCTTTTCTTAACCGGAGGAAATGATGAAGATGAAGATGAAGATAGGATGGGCGCCCTGGCTGTTGGGCGGGCTGTTATTCTCCGCCGGCGCGCAGGCGGGCGCTGAGACGCTGGCGATTTGGTATCGGCAGCCCGCCAAGGAATGGAACGAGGCGCTGCCGATTGGGAATGGCATCGTGGGGGCGAAGGTGTTTGGCGGGATCGAGCAGGAACGCATCGCGCTGAATGAATCCTCGTTCTGGTCGGGCCGCCCGCATGACTACAACAATCCGGAAGCGCTCAAGTATTTTCCGCAGATTCAGGAATTGGTGTTCGCCGGCAAGTTTCAGGAAGCCGAGAAGATGGCGGACGAACACTTTTGGGGCGTTCCCGCGAATCAGCAGGCCTTTCAGCCGCTGGGCGATCTCCTGCTCTCCTTCGATTCCGCCGGTCAGGCCGCCGGCGTTGTCGAGGAATACCGCCGCGAACTGGACATGCGAAGCGGCGTCGCGAAGACAACCTATCGCGTCGGCGCTGCCAGCAGCGATGGGGGAGCGCGGTTCACACGCGAGGTATTTGTCTCTTATCCCAATCGCGTGATGGTTGTCCGCATCGCCGCTGACAAGCCCGGGCGCGTGTCGGTTCGCGCTCGATTCAAAAGCCCCTATCTGGACAAAGCGACCACGGCACCGGGCAAACTGCGGATGGACGGATGCTGGAAAGGGCCGATCAAGGGCAATGCGCTGATCGCTCCGGTTGAAGGTAACGGCTTGCGTTTCCAAGCCGCGCTGATTGCGCGAACGGAAGGCGGGCAATCTAGCGCGTCCGATGACAGCGTGGACATTCGCGGCGCCAACGCGGTCACCTTTGTCGTCGCGGCGGCGACCAGTTTCGTCAACTGGCATGACATCAGCGGCGATCCGGCAGCCGCTTGCGAAAAGATTCTCGCCGGCGTCGCGGGCAAGGATTACGCCGCATTGCGCCGCAGGCACGAGGAGGACTTTCGCGGCTTGATGGATCGGGTTCATCTCGAAGTGGGGGACCCCTCGCTGAACGATCAGCCGACCGATGAGCGCCTTCAAGCGGTTCGTCAGGGCAAGCGCGATCCGAACCTCGAAGCGCTGTGTTTCCAGGCTGGCCGCTATCTTCTCGCCTCCAGCAGCCGCGCCGGCGGGCAGGCGGCCAATCTCCAGGGAATCTGGAACGAGTCCGTGTCGCCAAACTGGGGCAGCAAATGGACCATCAACATCAACACCGAGATGAACTACTGGCCGGCGGAAGTCTGCAACCTGTCCGAATGCCACCAGCCGCTCTTCGAACTGCTGAAAGACGTTTCCGTCACGGGCGCCGACACGGCCAGGATTTATTACGGACACGGCGGATGGGTCGCGCATCACAACATTGATCTGTGGCGGGGGACCGCGCCGGTGGACGCCGCACGCTGGGGCATGTGGCCGGTGGGAGGCGCCTGGCTCTGCCAGCATTTGTGGACGCATTACGAGTTCTCCGGCGATCGGCAGTTCCTCAAGGAGTATTACCCGGTGATGAAGGGCGCTGCCCAATTCCTGCTGGAGTTGATGATCGCCGATCCCAAGACCCACTGCCTCGTGACGCCGTTTTCCATGTCGCCGGAGCATGGCTATCTGGACGGCGCCGGGAAGATGGCCTTCCTCTCGCCATCGCCGACCATGGACATCGGCCTCATCCGCGATCTCTTCCCGCACTGCATCGAGGCCGGCAAGATCCTCGGCGTGGACGAAGAGTTCCGCGCCAAACTGCAAGCCGCGCTCGACCGCCTGCCTCCCTATCGCATCAACCGCCAAGGCCATCTCCAGGAATGGATCGAAGACTGGCGCGCCGGCGACCAGGGCCACAACTGCTCGCCGAATTTCACCCTCTATCCCGGCTGCTCCATCACGCTGCGCGGCGCGCCCGAATTGGCGGCGGCGATTCAAAAGTGGATGGAAGCGCGCAACAGCCGTGGCGGCTGGCCCTTGGCCTGGGATATCAGCGTCTGGGCACGCCTGGAGCGCGGAGACAAGGTCTCCAGCTGCATCCAGACATTCGTGCGAAGTTCGCCCGCCCCGAACCTGCAAAACAAAGGCGCCAACCAATCCGACGCCAACTTCGGCTACACCGCCGGCGTCGCCGAAGCCCTGCTCCAAAGCCACAACGGCGAAATCACCCTCCTGCCCGCCTTGCCAACAGCCTGGTGCGCCGGCGCTGTCCAAGGCCTCCACGCGCGCGGCGGATTCACCGTGGATATCGCATGGAAGGAAGGCAAGGTCACAAGCTACCGCATCGTCTCCGCCACGCCGCGCCCGGTCAAGATGCGCGTGAACGGTGAAGTAAAAACAATCATGGCCGAGAAAAGCTAACCGATACACATGGAATTTTAATTGTTGACGCGATTTCAACGCTGCGCAATATTGGCGTCGTTCGATTGCGGAAGGAAAAAACTCGAATGACTCAACTGATGGAAAAGGCGCTGGACCGAATACGTTCCCTTCCCGAGACAGAGCAAGACACGCTCGCTGGGATCATTCTGGATGATCTCGAAGACGAACAGCGCTGGGCCGCATCCTTCGCCGCCTCGCAGGATCAGCTGGCAAGTCTGGCCGCCAAGGCGCGAGCCGATGTCCAAGCCGGCCGAGTCCGCGAAATGGGGATTGACGAATTGTGAGGTCACGCCTGACCGAGGGTTTCATTGATCGCTTTGCTCGCCTGCCGCCATCGGTGAAAGAGCTGGCGAGGACGAATTATCGCCGCTGGAAAGCTAACCCCAAACATCCCAGCCTGGCCTTCAAGCGCATCCATGCGAGCGAATCAATATACTCGGTTAGGATCGGAATCGGCTGGAGGGCGGCTGGATTATTGGAAGGCGATATGATGACGTGGTTCTGGATTGGCGCCCATGCCGAATATGAGCGGCTGATTTCGCGCCGCTGATCTCAATTCATTCACCTGTCTCATTAATAAAAGCAAGGAGACAGGAATGAGAAAAATAAGAGAATAAAATAACCTGTCCCCCGCAATCAAAACTTATTATGGATCTCCCCAAAATCGAAATCAAGGAGGCATCTTTCATGTTCAGTTTTTCCAAGGGATTATTCAAACTGTCCAGGTGCGCCAAGTCGGCAATGTGGATTTGCGCCTGCTCATTCTTATTAGCGGCCGGAAATAAGCTGCTGGTCGCCGAAAGTATGGATGATATGAGGAAACTCGATATGCTTATTGCGCAAGCAGATATTATCAACAATAAAAAAAATTTCGCGCTTGTGACTCTTGACATTGAATTAAAAGGAATTGCTGTTATTCTAAAAAAGAGCCGAATACAATCACACAGAGCGATATTAATAAATTTCGTCAAAATAATTCAGGAATAAGCAAATATACATCGTTTGATGAAAATAAGGCAGTTCAAATATTAAATGGTTCCTTAAAAGAATCTGTGGGTCAATTTCGGTTCCGGTAGTTTGCCAAGCTTATGATAGAGCACAATTTCCAAGCATTTGAAGGTCGAAAATCCATAGCTATTTCTCATCGCGACTTTCGCCTTGTTGTTCAGCCC
>JAPLSP010000579.1 GCA_026398575.1 Candidatus Sumerlaeota bacterium
CATGCGCAGGAACTGCCGGCGGTTGTTGCGCATGGAATAGGCGATGCGGGTGATCTCTTCGCCGCTCGCCCTCACGACGCATTCAATCGTGGCGCGGTCGGCGATGGTATCAGCCACGGGGAACGGCGTCGTCATGACGAGATCGAACACGGCGCGCGGCGAGCGCGAATCGCGCTGATAGAGGTAGAGCGGCGTCTGCTGCGAAAGCCCCAAAAAGCGCGGCGGGACATCGAGCGAGGTCATGGGCGTCAATCCCGTGGCATCGCGTTCGAGCAACTCGCCGCCGGCGTCGTTGCTGACGAGCGTCCAGCCGCCCTCGACGATGCGCCCGTTGCCGACGCCGATCTCGGGCAGCGCAACCTCATCGCCCGCGGGGCGCGGCATGACGAACGACAGCGTCAGCGCCGTTCCGCCCTGGATGCGTCCGCGCAGGAATACTTCGACGCTGGATCCCGAGACGCGCGAATCGCGCACGTCCGGCCCCTGGATGCGCACATTGTCGGCGCCCGCCGGTAGCGTCAGGTTTATTTTTTCCGTCGAGCCGCCGACGATTCGCGCGTCGAGGATCATATTGGCCGACAGCGTCTTCTCGGCAACCGTCCAGGCCGCCGAAGATTGGAGCGAGACCGTTCCTTCCTGCTGCGCGTCAGGAATGGGCGGTCCCCAGCTGACGGTGATCTCAGGTTCAGCGCCGACGGCCAGCACGCCGCTCGTGCCCCGATCAGCGGCGCCCACGATCCGTCCCGGCGCGCCCGCAACGCGCACATCGAGCGTCTGGGTTGTGTTAATGCTGATGACGGAAACCGCAAAGGCGCTTTTGGCCAGCTTGATGCTCGAATGTCCGCTCTCATGCGTTCCCGAAATCGAAAGCGCGGCGGTGAGGACGTGAAGCCCGGAGGTTGTGACGCGCGCCTGGAACCAGCCATCCATCAGGAGCGGAGAATAGGTCTGCCCATTCAGGCGCAAGTCCTCGAATACAACGTCTTGGGGAAAGAGCGAAATCACCGCCGGCGCGAACGGCGAGGCGTTGAAAACAGAAACAGAAATCTCCAGATGGACGCGGGCGCCGTTTTCCGCCGGGTCCAGCCGCGCGCTCCATCGGGCAGGAATGACGAGCAACGGTTCCGGGACCGCCGGCAGGAACTTTTCGAAATATTCCTGGAGCAAGTAGCGCTTGATAAGCGGCAGTGGGGCGGAGAAACGAAGGTTTTCGACGTGTCCATAAAGCGGGGCGCTGGTGAGCAGGGTCCGCGCCAGATTTAGGTTCCTTGGCCCCTGGCCCATCTGCACGACGTCGAAGAGGCAGGGCGCGATGCCGGACGTAAGGTCCGCCGCGGAGGAGAGCGCGGGCAGCGCAGCGGAACCGGCAAACGAAAGCGGGCTAACGGCGAACGCGACGGCCAGCCACGCGACCATCGCAAACGGAAAGAAAAGGCGGGATGGAGAAGCGGAATTAATGCCCGAACGAGCGTTCGTCTGCCAACAATGCATCAGCCTTTGCCTCCCAGCAGGGCTGCAAGAAAAGAGAGTACCCCATGAACTTAGACGCTTCTCGCCCGGCAAGAGTTCGCGCCTTCCGCAAAATAATTTTGTGCCGATGCTGCCGTAAAGCCGGACGGAGGCCAAGCGATTTATTGTAAAATAATTGTCAGGTGTTTTTTCCGGTTGTTTTTTTCGGCGGCTTTAATGGGGGGGACTGAGAGAAAAGGGGTCGAAAAAAACACGGGGGGAATGGTACGTCCCGCCTTATAGCTTGGCGCCGAATGGTAGGCCGTCCCGCTCCG
>JAPLSP010000641.1 GCA_026398575.1 Candidatus Sumerlaeota bacterium
ACGGAGACGCGGAGACGCGGAGAGGGGAGGACGCGGAGACATGGAGAATGACAAGACCCATCTTTATTTCCTGACTGCAAACTATATTGTTCTCCGTGTCTGCCCATCTCCGCGTCTCCGCGTCTCCCCATCTCCGCGTCTTAGTATCTCTGTGTCTCTGTGCCTCTGTGGTGAATAACTATCATGCTATAACCTGCGCATCTGGAAGCCGCCGCTGATGTCTATGACGGCGCCGGTGGAGTAATCCAGATCGCCGCGCCCGAAGGCCGAAACCGCGCGGGCGATGTCTTCGGGCTTGCCCCAGCGCTTCTGCGCGAAGATTCCCTTCGCGATCAGATCGTCGTATTTCGCTTTCACGCCCGAAGTCATGCGCGTTTCGATTACTCCCGGACGGAACTCGACGACCGGGATGTCGAACTCTCCCAATCGGTCGGCGAAAAGCGCCGCCGCCATCGCAAGCCCGGCTTTCGAGATGCAGTATTCGCCGCGACTCGTCGAGGAGGTGAAGACTGAGATCGAAGTGATAAAGCAGATGCGCGGCTTCGGGGCGGCGCCCGATTTTTTATACTCGATCATCTTGCGCGCGATCAATTGTGTCAGGAAATACGGCCCTTTGAGATTGATGCCGATGACGCGGTCGAAGCTTTCTTCGGTCGCCTCCAGGATGTCGCGCCGTTCCAGGGGCGCCACGCCCGCGTTATTCACGAGCAGGTCCAACCGGCCAAACCGCTCGTCAACGAAGCGCGCAATCGCTTCGCGGTCCGCCGCCAGCGAAATATCCGCGCGACAAACGTCCGCCGCGCCGCCCGCTCCGGCGATGACGCGCTTGACTTCGTAGGCGCCTTCGTCCGTCTTGCCCGGATCGGCCGTGCGGCTGTTGATGATGACCGTGTATCCATCCGCCCCCAATTGAATGGCCACGGCGCGCCCGATACCATGTCCCGACCCGGTCACCAGCGCCACCCGTTTCGACGTAACAGCCATGATTCATCCTTTCGATATGGAGTATTATAATGCAAGGAAGAGAAGATTAATGCGGATAGGGGCAGCGCCAGCTTTTGGAGTAAGGTGGCTTGCCGCCTTCTTTTTGGCGTTTCACTGGCCTTGGCGCAAAAACGAAGGCGGCAAGCCACCTTACTCCAAAAGCTGGCGCCGCTTCCGACCGCATTCCATTCGCCCCAAGGCAAAAATGCGTTACTGAATTTACGGCTCAGAGCGCATTGGTTGCGCTCGTTGAGTATTTTATTGCGGCGCTTGCGTTTGACAAGCTTTGTTTGTCACGCTGGAAGTTTGGCATTGCAATAAGCGCAGCAAAACAATTAATGCCGCCAAGCAAATAGCCGCCATTCCCAATCCCAGGTTCAATCCCGGCGGCCAATAATTCAGATCAACGATTTGATCAGCGGCGCCGGCGGGAACCATCAGCGTCATCAATGGGCCGGGGTCAAATGGCGCGGCGGCCCCCTCAATCCTAGCGGTCCAACCCGGCATGAGCGTATCTTCGATCTCGAGTCGTTGCGCTACAGCGCACGGAGAGACCTTTAGCATAAGGCTGTTCGCGCCGCGCTTGATGATCGCCGGCGCCGCGCCCTCCGAACCGTCCTGCCTGACCAACCGGCAATAAGGCATTACATCGGGCGGTTGATAGATCACGATCCGTCCGTCCGAGGTGGCATTGGTGATTACGCCCGTCAGCGAAAGATTGAATTTTTTCTGCAGTTTTGCGATCAGCGTTTTTTGGCAGACAATAGCGCTCCATGGCGCCGGCCGCTTCGTGAAAGCCGCATCCGCATAGACCAATCCGAAATGCCGTCCCCAGAATCGCTTCTTGGTGTCATTGACTTCGTTCAGCCATTGTCCATAAGGGCGCGGGATGAAAGGGTCATAGCCTTGCGCGTCCTCGATTCCGTGCAGACACGACATCTGCGGCAGGGCCAGCGCGCCAAAGTCCGCGCTGGTATAATTGTAGGAGTATTGCCCAGTCCCATCCAAAGAGATGAAGCGCGGATTGGCGCTTGATTTCAGAATGCTCATCAACGCCTCAGGAGGCTCGGCCCAATCCGCGACGGTCGAGATTGTTTTGCAGTCTATGCGCGTCATGCTGAATGGAACACAGGAAAGCGCAAAGAGCAATCCTATGATAATCAATAATGTCGCTCGAGAACTTGAAATGGGATGAAGCTTATTGAAGGCGCAGACGGAGAATTCAAGCGCAATAACTAGCGCCAAACCTCCATAGATCCACCTGAATAAATAGAAGCCATCTATCGGACAATGCCAACCTAAGAAATTCAAAAGATTGGGAGGCCATTCGCATAGCAGAGAATTGAGACAGGGAATAAACAGAATGGGCACATATATGGCGAGGAAGTAAAGAGTAGTCCAGGTGTTGGCGGTTGTTCGTCGCTCACCCCATGAGCGTGTATACTGGAGCAAACTTATCAATGGGATAATCCCGATACCTGCCAGCACGCTCATCCAAGCTTGCGCGGCGCCGAGGATGCGCTTGGGATCGTGGAAATTATCATAGAGCGGAAAGAACGAATAAAGGAGCCGTCCCACAAGGCGATTGCAGAAGAGCAGGTCCGCCGCTAGCAATATCCAGAGAGCCAGCGTGGTCTTGGCGCAAACTTGCGAAGGTTTGGATGCAACGGCAGCATTTGATAGCTCATCTTCCGTGTAGATTTCTGTAGCGCTATCACCGGCTGAAGCAGGAATTGGTGGCGAAGCGCGGCGCGCTTTCAAAGCTTTCGCGGCGGCGAAGAGAGAAAGCAGAATCAGTGCGACGCCGGTGAAGCCAAAGTATGCGGTCGTCTCGGCGTCTTCGGGGAAACCTGTCCCGCCGAATAATGAATGATACAAATCCTTCAAGCCAAGCGTCCCGACTTCCACTTCGCCCCAATTCAGTCCGCCTGCGCGTTCGCATTCCTGAACAAAGAACGCCGTGGGCATTAGCTGCGGCGCGGCCAGTCCGGCGCCGAGGACGCCAATGATCAGCACCGCCAACAGAGGCCCAATGCGTCCACGCAGCATGCGATCCAAAAAACTGGGAGCGGATATCGCGCTGTTGGATGGAAAAGAATCATCTCCGCCCGGCGAACGGAAGATCAGCAGGAAGCCAAGCAGGCCATAGTTGAGCGCGGCATACCAGGCCATCTGGGGCGCGCCGCCCAGCAATTGCAGCGCCCAGAGAATCGCGCCCCACGCGATCAACGATTTTTTTCGAGTCCGGGCAAACCGGATGATTATCCACACCGTCCATGGGATCCACGCCGTCACATTGAAAAACGCCCCGAAGGCCAGATGCGCCCACGTCCAGCCGTTGCAGACCGAAAACGCCGCCGCCGTCAGCGCCGCTGCGCGGTTGCGCGACAATTCCCACGCCAGCCGGTAGCAACCGAGCGCGGCGATCGCGATGTGCAGCGGATAGGAAAACAGGAACGTCGAGCCGCAAGGCCAGAGGAGAAATGGCCAATTGCCCGGATAAAGCAATCCCCATTGCGGATTGGCCAGCAGCGGCGTCCCGAGATAATACGAGCGATTCCAGAACGGGAGCTGGGCTTCATGCAGCAACTGCGCCGCATGAAATCGCGCGGGATAAAATGCCGCGAGGATATCCATGAAATACGGAATCTCGCCGCGCCACAGCGCCGGCGCAAACAGCACGAACACAAACGCCGCAACCCCAAGGCCCAGGCCGATATGTGTTTTATTTTCATTTATCATTTTTCATTTTTCATTTGGCCGAGGCCTTTCTCTCTGCGTTCGTATCGCGACTATGCCGCCGATAACTATGGCCCATCCCATCAAACTGAAAAACAATCCCAACCGGAAAGAGAAGGGGAGATAGCGCATGGTGATTTTTCCGCTGATGGGCGCCGGCGACTCGATCTGGCGGAAGAAATGATATTTCTCGTCGGGCTTTATTTTCAGTCTTAGATCGGACGCGCTGGCCTGCCAGCCTGCCATGTATGGCTCATGTAGAATCCATCGCTGCGCCCCATCCCCTGCATTCGTCAGCTCAAATTCCAAGCGGTCCGGCGAGTAGGAGAGCCATTTGATCTGATGCGAATGCGGCGCCGCGCCTGAACTCGATGTCTCTTCATCCTCCTGCGAAATCAGCGCCGGCGCCGGCGACGCGGCATAGAGCGCCTTGTTTCCCTGCGGCGATTGATAAGCGGGTTCGCGTGAAATCTCATAGCCCTGCGGCGGCCAGCCGGGTTGCGCGCGCTGCGGCGCGGGACCGATCAGATAATCAATCGCGAATGCGTCGAGAACGCGCGAATGATTGAAACCGCCCATCGTCTCGATCAGGCGGTGATATTGACGGAAGGTGATGGGATGATAACCGGCCAGGCTGGCGACGTGGCTCGCCATGCGCCGGTCGCACAGTTCGTTGCCCATCTCCTGCAAGCGAGCCGGAGGCAGCCGGTCGGCCAGAAGCGAATCTGGCGCGACCTCGCGAAGCGCGTATTCCATCTTCGCCGCGGGCTCTGGTTGGATGAATAATTTTTGCGCGGAGACTAAATCCGCAATGCACGCAAGCAACAGGGCGCCGGCGCCGGCGATTATCAGCGGCTTGGAAACAGCGGCGGCATGTTGATGCCGCGAAAGGAAACAGGCTGCAACCGCCGCGCATGACAGGAAAAGATAAAAGGAAAAGCGCCGGATCGAATCCCATAAAACGACGCTGCTCGACAGAGGATCGTTTGCCGATGCGCCACGCGCATAGCTTCTGGATATTTGCGCAATCAGCAGTGCGACGCATGCAAAGCCAAGCCAGAGCGCGGCCCAGCGCCATTCCTTCCCGAGTTTTTCATGCATCAACAACCGCTGCAATCCAATCGCGGCAAGCATGGCGGAAGACAGCGCCATCAGGACCATGATCGTCGCCGGGGACCGAAAGCCTGAGATGCCGGGAATGAGACGATAGGCCAGTTCATAAGCGGGCGTGTATTTCCCGAGCGCCAACAACGCCGCTCCGATCCAAAGAGTTACCCATAACGCGCGGCGGCGATTGCGGGAGATGAACAAACCATAAAGGGCGAGCAATAGAACCGCCGCGCCCGTGTAATCGCTGACGATGCGTTCATGCTCGCTTCCCCACGCGCCAAAGTATTGTCCGTATCCTCCCCGAACTGTGTCTCCGCTGAAGCGCGGGAGCGCGATCTCCAGCAATTCGCGCGGTGGGAACGACGTTTTGGCCGCCTCTTCGAAGGGAACGCCCTGCGCGCGGTTCGACAGTGCGCTCATTTCCAACATCGGCAAGAGTTGCGCGCCGGCCAATAGCGCCGCCAACACGAGCGAGCCGGCGAAAGAATGAAACAGGTAAAGAAGACGGGACCTGAGATTGTGAATGATGGACTGGGGATTCACCAGCAGCGTGAGGGCGCCGGCGCAGACGGTATAGTAGGCGATCTGCGGATGGCTGGCCAGCAGCTGCATGGCGACGGCGAATCCCGCGAGCAGGATGCCCCACCGTTTGCCTTCGGATATTGCCGCCCATCCCGCCAGCGCCCAGGGCAGCCAGGCGATGGCCATGACTTTCTGCATGTGGCCGGCATAGGCCAGAGAGATCACGTGCCCCGATAGTCCAAACGCCAGCCCGGCGATCAGCGCGGCTGCCGGCTTGCACTCCATGCGCCGCGCCAGGGCATAGGCGCCCAGTCCCGCCCATAAGAAGGCGAGATAGTATTGCAGCGTGAAAGCGAGCGGAAACGGCAGCGCCGCGAAAAGCCATTGCGTGGGATAGAACGGGCAAAAGAGCGCCGTTCCGAGCGTCGGGAGTCCGCAAAAAAGATAGGGACACCATAAAGGCAGCCGCCCGGATTTCAGCGTCTCGTCCCAGGCCCATCGCAGACAGGGATAATCATGTGTGACGGTATCGGTTCCGAAAAGAAACGATGCCGGGGATAACACGCCACGAAACAAAAAGCAAAGCGCGCCCGCCAGCAACGCGAATAACAATGCAAAGCTCCATCGCCGGAAAAACGGGCGATCGAAGATCGGCGATGGAGTATGCGAATACGAAGATGGGGTATACAAATCCGGCATTGCCAGTTCCTATGAGAAGATCGCGCTGGGAGCGCGGGCGTCCTCGCCCGCATCCGCATGTTCATATAAGCTAATCTTTGCAGGCGCGGACGTACACCTTCGCACGCGCTGTGTGCGCTTTGCATGCGCCACGCGCACCTCTGCGTAGGCCACGCGCGCCTCTGCGTAGGCCACGCGCGCCTCTGCCTCTGCGCGCCTTCGCATTTAAGATGAGCGACGCCGGCAGAGATGCCGGCGCTCCCAGTGGCGCTCCCAGTGGCGCTCCCAGTATCCATAACTCCGATTGCGCCCGGCGCGCAAGGGAAGGTATTCTGGCGGCGATGGCAAATGAGGGTGTGAGGAATCACGCATTATTACTACAAGGGCGCATATCAGACGAAAGGACATGTAATGAATCGCCGAATTTTAATCACGGGGGCCGGCACGGGCATTGGCGCCGCCACCGCGTTACGGCTGGCCGAGCCGCAAACCGTTATCGGCATCCATTATCACCGGAGCAAATCTTCCGCGCAATCAATCGCCATGGAAGTCCAGGCCAAAGGCGCCAAGGCTATTTTAATCCAGGGCGATCTCGGCCAACCCGAGCCTTGCGAACGCCTGGTGGAAGATTTCATTGGCGAGGCGGGCGGCATGGACGTTTTGATCAACAACGCCGGCGCGCTGATCCGTCGCGGCGCGCTGGAAACGATAGACTGGCCGTTGCTCGAGGAGATTTTCCGCCTCAATGTATTCTCGACGCTCTATATCAGCAAGCTGTCGCTGCCTCATCTGAAGGAAGGCGTCAATCCTTGCATCGTCAATGTCGGTTCGATCGCGGGCCGCCACGGCGCCCCCACGGCGACGGCGTATGGGGCGGCCAAGTCGGCGATCCACGCCTTCACGCGCGGTCTGGCCAAGGAAGTCGCCCCCGCGATCCGCGTCAATTGTGTGGCGCCGGGCATCATCGAAACGCCGTTCCACGAAAAAGTCTCGACTGCCGAGCAGATGAAGAACTGGAGCGAGATGGCCCCGCTCAAGCGCAACGGCAAGCCCGAAGAAATCGCCGAGGCCATCGCCTTCCTCTGCAGCCCCGGCGCGGCCTTCATCACCGGCGAAACCATTGACGTCAATGGCGGGATGTTTATGCGGTGAACGCAAGGAGGGGCGCCAGAGCAGGAGCTAATCCTGGCGCCCACGCCATGCAATAATGGCGTCATGCAAACGCTCACGGAATTCGACAAGAAAGCCGGAATCCGCCTCAGCATATCCCACGACACGGCATACGTTCTCCACGGTATGGCCTAATCCTTCCAGAAGCGAACCGAGACGGTATTTCGCCACATCGGATTTCTTGCCAACGGCGCTTTCATAGCTTCGGCCTACAAGATTTAGTTGTCGTTCCAGTATGGCGCAATCTATATGTAGCCTGTCCGCATATTCACGCGAGTGTTGATGCAGGCGCTCCCATATCCATTCCTCGGGCGCGCCATCTCCTGGCAGAAAAAGCAGGTCTATGGGCTGCCCCGCGCGTTTGGCAATACCCATCAGTTTGCTTTCCATCGTCCTGCCGTCGCCATCTATCACAAATAGAAAATCAGACATCTGCTGCAGCCGGGCAAGAAGCCTGACATGATGCGGAAATTCATCCTTGCCGGTATCATGCCCGATATCCACATCGGAGCTACTGAGATTCAGCCGGGGCGAAAGCCAGTCCATGACACCCAAAATTAAATACTTCGCGACACTATCTTCGCACAGGATGCTTAAGCGATCTAAGGGGCGCCCGTATAGCGCCCGTTGCAGCACATCCCGGTAAGGCGTGCGTTCCTTGACATTATCATCTTCCCGCTCAAGAAAAATGCGCCCTTCGGGAGGCACCGATTCGATGATAACCGGACTGTGAGTCGTGACGATGATTTGCAGCGAATTGCGCAGCGCGATTCGTTGTAGCTCAAGCATGAGGTGTTGCTGCGTGAAAGGATGCAATCCTACGTCCACTTCATCAATCAAAATCAACGCGTCATGGAGCTCCGATATCTCCCGCGACAGGCGCAGCACAACGCGCTCGCCCGCGGCCATGTGGAATTCCGAATAGAAAGCTCCCGTCTCCAGCTTGGCAAATAGCAGATCGCGCCGATGGGCAGAGAGCTGATACAAGAATTGGTATCGGTTTGGCAATATGCGCTGAGCGAACGAGATCAAGGCCGGGCCAATTTTCTGCGATTGAAAGGATTGCCTGGCGATTTGCAGCGCGCCCCGGACTTCGGAAGGATTGGTTAGATCCGCCAGTGTGCGCAAATAACATATCCTTTGCGGATTCGCTTTGGCTGGATTGAGCGCCCATTTGCCGCCGGAATTTCGCTTCCATGCATATTGTCCGGGATAGTTATCCTCCCTCACTACATATTCAAGAGAAGCATTCCCGGCGGCATCCCGGAAAGCGCTGCCTTGCTTGGAATCATGGAATACGGGAAAGAAAGCGTCGGGCGCGCATCGCCTCTTCACATTCGGCTGCCGGGAATATGCGCACGCCGCTGCATAGAGAACCGTGCTTTTCCCGCAGCCATTCGGCCCGGCCAGCACACTGACTGGAAAAGAAAGATTGAGACTCAGATCCTGGATCCCGCGCAAACCTTTGATGCGGATGTTTTGCAGATAATAGGGCATCTGGCGCTGTTTGGCGCGCAAACTATTCCATATTTGATCGAAAAGGATTTTTAGCATAGTCGCTCCTTGATTCTTAATTCGCGCACACTCGCAGGCATCAATCCTTATAGGTATCCGCCAGCGAGCGCGCGATGAAGCGCTCGGGCATGGGGGCGGGATAGAAGATCGTGCGCGTTTCGCCTGGATCGAGATCGAAGAAATTATCCGAGAAGCGGCCTTCCTGTTTTTCTCCCTGCGCTTCGAGCCAGACCCACTTGGCGAACACATCCGTGGAAATTCTCACGTTGATTCCGCCGGTCGTCTCCTGCGTGTCAACCTTCAGCTGGGGATAGGGCAGCGGCGAATTCTTGAAGGGGAGGAAATGATGCGTGTTGCGCGAGACGAACTTGCCGGACTGGGCCGTGATGCTCAGATAGCAGTTATTGGGAGTTTGCGCGCCTTTGAACAGCTTCTCCGGCGGCAGCGTGAGGGCCAGGATGCCGACGGTTGGGCTGGTGGCGATGCTGGCCGAGCCGGAGGTGATTTCTTCGCCCGTGAATGACAGCAATCGCCATCCAATCCTGGCCGTTTCCGGTAGCGGAATATCGGCGATCAGCCAGATTTCGACCGGCTGGATTTCCGGCGCATCGCCCGGTTTTGGTTTTTTCCTGGGGCGGATCACGGTCGAGGTTGCCGTGTCTTCCGTCTTGGCCTCCTGCGGAATGGCGCAGACGTGGAAGGGCTCATAAAACCGGCGTGCGGCGTATTGCAGCGCCTTCCAGCGCCCATAATAGTCTATCGAACTCCAGCTGGTTACCGGCCAGCAGTCATTCAACTGCCAATAAAGCGTCCCCATGCACGTCGGCGCGGTACGCCGCCAGTGCTCGACCGCCATCTGCATGGCGTAGGCCTGCTGCATCTGCGAAAGGATGACGAAATTGCTGAAACCATTGGGTATGAAAAAGCGCTCGCACATCTGGAAATAGATGCGGATATTTCCAAAGTTGTTCTTCTGGTGATGCTCGATCGCCGGCGCCGTCATGTTGAGAATATCGCCGTTCGAATACGCGCGGATCGTCTTCATCGGCGGAAAAGACTGAAAGCCGAACTCGGAGACAAACCGCGCGGCATACGTGCGGTATTGCTCCAGAGGGCGCATCCCATGCCACACGGTCCAGATGTGACAGTCGGCGTCGTTGGTCTCGTTCGCATCGGCCGCCTGGATCGAATGCGGCGACGATGGCCAGTAGGGGCGCGACGGATCCAACTGTTTGCAAACTTCCGGCAGCGTCTCATCGAATAGCTTGCGGTAGCTGGTTAGCAGCGACAATTCTTCCCTGAAATAAGATTGATACATCATCTCAATTTCGTTGTTGCCGCACCAAAGCGCGATCGAGGGATGGCTCATCAGGCGCTTGAGGTTGTCCTCGGCTTCGGCGCGCACGTTGTCCGCGAAGGTTTGCGAGCCGGGATAGAGCGCGCAGGAGAACATGAAATCCTGCCAGACCATCAGCCCCAATTCATCGCACAGATCGTAGAACGCGTCGTTCTCATAAATGCCGCCGCCCCAGACCCGGATCATATTCATGTTGCATGCGACCGCGTCCGTCAGCAGGCGGCGATAGCACTCCTTGTCCACCCGCGTGACAAAGGAATCGCACGGAATCCAGTTGGCGCCTTTGCAAAAAACCGGACGGCCATTGACCGTGAACATGAAGGAAACGCCGTCCAGGTCCGGCTGCGTTTGCAGTTGGATGTTGCGGAATCCGATGCGCTTCGAGACGATGAGCGGGCTGGCGTCTATGGGCGCCACAGTCACGGACAAATCGTAGAGATTCTGCTCGCCCTGCCCGGAAGGCCACCAGAGTTTGGGATTCTGAACGTGGCAGACGGCGGTATGGCGCGAAACGCCGGCAGGGATGGCGATGGCTTTCTGCACGCCGGCGCCCGCCACGGCGCATTGCAGCGAGCCGCTCGTCGCCGCCGGGGAGCGCAACTCGACCGTGACGTCCAGATCAATGCCTTCCTTGGTATGGCGCTGGACGGTCCAGACGTTTTCGATCCATGGCGAACTGGCGGCCACCAGGCGGATCGGTTTCCAGATGCCGCACGTCACGAGGCGCGGCCCCCAATCCCAGCCGAAATGATACGGCGCCTTGCGGATATAGGAACTGCCGCCGATGGCGTCGTTGAACGCCGGCAGCAAATTGCCTCCCGCTCGTTCCTGAAGCGCGCGGATGAATTTCAGGGGCGAATTAAAGCGAATTTCCAGCGTGTTCGATCCCTTGCGCAACGCTTTGGTCACATTATAAACCCAGCGGCGAAACATATTGTTCGTCGCGCCTACCGGCTGGCCGTTGAGCGTAATCTGCGTAAGGGTGTCAAGCCCCTCGCAGACCAGGTCAATTTCCTTGCACGCCAGTAGACCGTCCGAAACATCGAATGTCTTCCGGTATATCCAATCCTGATCTTCGATCCACTGGACTTTGAGTTCATTCACCCCGATGAAGGGATCCGGAATTTGCCCCAGCGCCAAAAGGTCCGTATGAACGCATCCCGGAACCGTCCCCGTCAGCCATTGATCCTCCGCTATAGCCCGCACACCGGCGCCGGCGCCAGCGGCTGCATTCCCGCCTGCCGCAGCGCTTGCGCCCGCCCCTGCGCCCGCCGGCGCCTTTTGAAACTCCCATACGCCGCCCAAATCCAGTTGCGCCACACCGCTTGTCTCCGGCGCAGCAGGCGCCTGACGAGCGGCAATCGCCATGAACAGCAGAAACGCCGTCGTCGCCGCCCGATATGAAAATAAATGATCGAATCTTCGCATGAAACCGCCACCTGTCTGTTTCGCCGCACTCGAACCGCGCGGCTCAAAAAATATATGTATATCGCGATGAATCATAATGCAATCGCTTCCTTGCGGGCAAGAGTTGATTTTAGGCGCATGATAGGCTAATGGTATTAAATGTCAGCTGCTCTGAAAGGTTTCGGCGGATTTGCTTTGCCTTCCGGCGAATTCTGAGAGAAAAAGACGCGGCATTGCATTGGCATATCGAAGCGCAAAGCAAGGAGTCGAAACGTAAATTATTACGCACTGTATTTTACCACAGGAGAAACGGACCGTGATTAAAGCGCGTGTGATTGGGGCCGGGGGATTTGGCGGGGCCAATATTATTGAATTGCTGGCGGGGCATCCGAAGGTCGAGATTGTTTCGCTGGTGGACGTCGAGGGCGTGGGGCAGCCTATCAGCGCCAAGCATACTCACTTGAAGGGGTTTTGCGATCAGAAGGTCGAGGCGCCGGACGCTGCGAAATGGGACAAGACGATTGACGTGGCTTTTTGCGCCACGCCGGATGGCGTCGGGATGAAACTGGCGCCGCTGGCCGCCGCCGCCGGGGTCAAGTTTATTGACTATAGCGGCGACTTCCGCTTCAACTCGAAGGAAGCCTACGAAAACTACGCCAAGCGCATCGGGCGCGATCCGAACCATGCCTCGCCCGAACTGCTGCCCAAGTCGGCGTATGGGTTGGCGGAATTGCATCGCGCGGAAATCGCCGCCGCTTCGATCGTCGGCAATCCGGGATGCTTCGCATGCTCGGCGATCCTCGGGCTGGCGCCGGCGGTCAAGGCGGGGTTGGTGGATATCGAGACGCTGATCGTGGACGCGAAGACGGGCGTTTCGGGCGCGGGGATCAAGCCGGCGGCGACGTTCCATTATCCGCTGCGCTATGAAAACATGAACGCCTATAAGATCGCCGCGCACCAGCATAATATCGAAGTCGAGCGCGAAATCACGCTGATTGCCGGGCGCGAGACGCGCGTGACGCTGACGACGCAGGTGGTGCCCCTCTGCCGCGGGATCATGTCGGTGATATACGGGCGTGTGAAAAACAGCGCGATAACGGCCAAGGATATATACGAATGCTATCGCGCGTTTTATGCCGGATCGAAGTTCGTGCGCGTCGAGCCGATGGGCGTAGCCGTCGGCAACAACGACGTGCGCGGCTCGAACTTCTGCGTGTTGTCGGCCAATATGGACGCGCGCACGGGGCAGATGATCGTGGTCTCGCACATTGACAACCTCATGAAGGGTCAGGCAGGCTCGGCGCTGCAGAACATGAATATCATGTTCGGGCTGGATGAGACGCTGGGGCTGATGCGCCCGCCGTATTATCCGTAAGAGGGGAGACGCGGAGAGGGGAGACGCGGAGAGGGGAGACGCGGAGACGCGGAGAGGGGGAGACGCGGAGACCCGGAGAAGGGAGACGCGGAGACCCGGAGAAGGGAGACGCGGAGAGGGTTGGCGTTTGGTCCGTGTCAGTCGGTGTCGGTCCGTGTGAGTCCGTGAGAAGCGCAGATAAGCAAGAGGAACCTGGAACTTGAAACGCGGAACTCGGAACCCGGAACTCGGGTTTCGGGTTATGCTTGGATTGACAAGAGGGCGAGAGAGCGCGATGATCGAAAAGCGCGTTGGGAAAGGGGGCACATGACAATGCAAGTTTTGCATGCAGTATATGATGGCAAGGTGTTTCAGCCGGAGGAGACCGTGTCGCTGCCTCCGAAGACGCGAGTCCGCATTCTTTTTGAAAAGGAATCGGAACCCGTTGAAACTGAGCAAGAGCTTGATGCTTCTTCAGGCAAAGGGGATCCGTATTGCTTTTTGAGAGTGGCGGAATCCCTTAAGCTGGATGGCCCTTCGGATTGGTCGGAAAAAATGCACGAATACCTCTATGGAGAAAACAGCCGTGGAGACGATTAAGCCAGTCTTTCTTGACGCGTCGTATGGCATCAGTCTGGCCAGCGAGACGGATGACCACCACACGCAAGCGGTGGAATGGAGCCATCGCATTCAGAAAGGGAAGATCCCGATTGTAACTACCTGTGGTGTCGCTCTTGAAATTGGTAATGCCTTTTCGAAGATGCGCTTTCGGCGGCACGCAATTACGTTGCTTAATGCGCTAATAAATTCTCCGGCGATTGATATAGTTCCTATAACGACGGAACTTTTTCACAAAGGATTTTCTTTATTTCAGCAACGAATGGACAAGGAATGGGGTATGACAGATTGCGTCTCATTCATTGTCATGCGCGAATATGGTCTCACGGATGCTCTGACGGCTGATCATCATTTTCGCCAAGCCGGTTTCCGCGCGTTGTTGCTGGAAAATTAGTTATTCTGTCGAATCTTTGCTTTGCAGTCTACGTTCTCTTTTTAGAATTCAATGAAGGAATCGGAATATGAAAGCCTTGCTCTCCAAGTCTGACGGCAAGGCGATGGCTCGGGAAGAGGATGCGGCGCCTGAGCCGCGCGATATTCCGATTATCAAGTATCCGCGAACGCCGCATCTGGAAGGTTCCGAGATTCAGGTGGGCGATCATGACATGCCGCTGATCGCGTTTGCGGAAATCGAGGGAAGGCATATCGTTGCCAGCGAGAAACTCGATGGCGCGAATTGCGGCGTCAGTTTCACGAAACAAGGCCGGCTCATTCTGCAAAGCCGGGGACATGAACTGCGAGGCGGACGGCGGGAAGCGCAATTCGATTTATTCAAAGTGTGGGCGGCCTCGAATCGGGAGGCGCTGTGGGAGTTCATCGGCGCAAGATTCATTCTCTATGGCGAATGGCTCTATGCCAAGCATCGTATTTTCTACGACCGGTTGCCGCGGCATATTATCACGCTGGATTTATTTGATAAAGTTGAAGGGATTTTCCTGGACGACGCGAGCCGCAAGGAAATGACGCCATCGGGCGACACTATCGTTCATGCACCGACGCTCTGGGAAGGCCGCGCAACGCGATGCGAAGAAATCACCGGCCTCATCACGCATTCCCGTTTCATCAGCGCGGACCCTCGCAAGGCCTTCGCGCGCGCCTGCCGGAAAGCCGGAGTAGATAGTGATAAAGCCTCCCGCGAAACGGATTTATCGGGCATCATGGAAGGTGTTTATATCAAGGTCGAGGAGAACGGCGCGGTTCAAGGCAGATATAAGTATGTGCGGCGATCGTTCATAGCGGGCGGAGGAGACGAAGATACAAAGTGGCATAACAGGCCGATCATTCCGAATTGTCTGGATCGAATTTGAGCGCCTCATGACACAGTGCAAGCCATCCATATCCGTGGTGATTCCGGTCTATAACGAGGGGAAGGCTGCAGCGGAGGTTTGCCGGCGGACGCGCGAGGTTTTGGCGGCGCTTCCTCCTGCGGCGGATGGCGGCGAGGCTTCGGAAGGCGGCGTGGCGCCGGCTTTCGAGATTATCATTGTGGATGACGGCTCGACCGACGGCGCGCTGAGCGAGTGTCCGACCGGGGCTGACTTGCTTGTGCGGCATGGGCGCAATCGCGGATATGGCGCCGCGCTCCAGACCGGCTTCCGCAAAGCGCGCGGCAAAACGATCGTCATCATTGACGCCGACGGCACCTACGATCCGGCGGACGTCCCCAAGCTACTCGCCAAACTTTCGCCGGACGTGGAAATGGCGGTCGGCGCGCGCACGGGGGCGCAGGTCGCCATTCCGCTTTTCCGCAGGCCGGCCAAATGGCTCCTCAATCGCCTGGCGAACTACCTGGCGGAGATCAAGATTCCCGATCTCAATTCCGGGCTGCGCGCCGTCCATAAGGAGGCGCTGGAAGATTATCTGCATTTGATGCCGCAGGGATTCTCGCTGACAACGACGGTGACGCTGGCGTTTTTGTGCGATGGCCGGGAAGTGGCGTATGTCCCCATCAATTATGGCTCGCGCAAAGAAGGCAAATCCAAAATCCGGCCCCTCCGCGACACCAAGCAGATACTGCTCATCATTCTCCGCACGATCACCTTCTTCAAGCCCATGAAGATCTTCTTCCCCTTCAGCCTGATCCTTGCGATCATGGCATTGGTCGTGCTTCTCGTCAGCGGATTATTTCTGGGCAGGATTATGGATGGCACGGTGGCCGTCTTCACGATTTCCTCGGCGCAAAGTTTTTTCTTCGGGCTGCTGGCGGATTTCGTGGGCCGCACCGCCAAGGCTCGCGCCCGGCGGCGGCTACAAGAGGAACGCGGAGACTAACGTATGCGGCTGGCCTTCGTCATCCAGCGCTATGGCGCGGACATCGCCGGCGGCGCCGAACAGCATTGCCGCCAGATCGTTCAGCGCCTGGCGGCGGAGCATGAGATTGAAATCCTGACAACAACGGCAAAGGACTATACGACCTGGGTCGGACCGGAGGATTATGCCCCGGGCGAGTCGCAGGAAGACGGCGCCCGCGTGCGGAGATTTCCGGTCGAGCGTCCGCGCAGGCTGCGAAGTTTCGTTTGGTTTTGCCGCTTCATTCATCGCATGCCGCATTCGCTCTCGCTGGAGCGGAAATGGATCGAGGCGCAAGGGCCTTATGCGCCGCAGCTGATCCGCTTCATTCGCGAGCGCCAAAGCGGCTACGATGCGTTCATCTTCTATTGCTATCGCTACTATCATTCGTTTTTCGGAGTTCAGGCCGCGCCCTCCAAGAGCGTGCTGGTTCCAACCGCCGAACGCGACTGGGCGATCAATCTCAGGGTTTACCAGGAACTCTTCGCGCAGGCGCGCGGGTTCTTTTTTATCACCGAAGAAGAACGGGATTTGGTTTCGTCGGTGGCGGATATCCGCGCGCGATTGAGCGAAGTGGCGGGGATGGGAGTGGATTTGCCGGGCAATATCCGCGCCGGAGCGTTTCGCGATAAATTCGCAGCCGCGTTGGGCGCCAACGCGCGTGAGGCGCCGGTGATTCTTTATATCGGGCGCGTGGTTGAGAACAAGGGCTGTGATTTATTGTTCGATCATGTTCTACGCTATTTCAGGGAGCGCTCCGCAGGTCTGACGGGTCTGACGGGTCCGACCGGTCCGACGCGTCCGACGGATCTGGCGGGCGCGGCTGGTAGGGCGCGGCTGGTTCTCATCGGCGCGCAGGCGATGAAGATTCCGTCCCACGAGCGGATTATCCCGCTTGGCTTCCTGAGCGAAGAAGATAAATTCGCCGCGCTCAAAGATTGCGAGCTGCTCGTCATGCCGTCGCTTTATGAGAGCCTCTCGATGGTCACGCTCGAAGCGATGGCGATGGGGCGGCCCGTGCTGGCCAACGGCGCATGCGACGTGCTTGCGGGGCATTGCCGGCGGTCGGGCGCGGGGATCGCCTGGCGTAGCTATGATGAGTTTGCGCGCGGGTTGGATGAATTGCTGGGGGATGAGCGGCGGCGGAGTGAGATGGGGCGGCGAGGGATGGAATATGTGAAGCGGGATTATACCTGGGCGGGGGTGATGGGGAAGTGGCGGGGATTTCTGAATAGATTTGCAAAGAGCTAAGCTCTTGTTTGTGTTGGCGCCAAACTGAAGTTTGGCGGGAAACACAATCTAAAGATTGAACTCCGAACGATTGAACTCCGAACGATTGAACTCCGAACGTTTGAACTCCGAACGTTTGAACTCCGAACGATTGAACTCCTAACATGGAACGCAGTGAAATAATGCGGCGGGTTCGCTCGCGCGATACCGGGCCTGAAGAGCGATTGCGGGCGGTGCTCCGGAGGCTGAAGCTGCGCTTTCGCGTTTGCGATGCGCGCCTGCCGGGCAAGCCGGATATCGTCTTTGCGCGGGCGCGGCTGGCGGTTTTCATTGACGGCGATTATTGGCATGGCAATCAATGGCGGCGGCGGGGACTTGCCTGCCTCGAAGAGCAGTTCGCGAATACAGCGGCGACGGCGCGCGCCTATTGGCTTCGCAAAATCCGCCGCAACATGGATCGCGATTGCCGCGTCACCGCCGCTCTGATCGAAAAAGGCTGGCGCGTGTTGCGGCTGTGGGAGAGCCAGATAGCGGCGGACGTTGAGAAATGCGCGGCGCTCATCGCGCGCGAGGCATTCGACTCGGGCAAGGCACGGGGCAAACGCTCATGCGCGACCGCCGCCGCTGCCGCCGCCGCAGTCGCGGAAGCTGCGGCATCCGCCACAGCGTCGAATGAAGCGCTTGCTGTTCTGGCGCGGCGAGAAGCGGAGATTTGGATCGGTGGCGCCAGTCCCAGCGGCGCGCCCTGCGGCAATGCGTCCGCAAGTCGCGCGCTTGGGAGCGGCGGGTTCAGCAATGATGCAATCCGTGAAGGATTGAAGGCGGAAGGATGGAACGTCATTTGTTTTCATGCGCCGGATAGTCGGGCAAGCGCCGCGTCACTCGCGCGGGTAGGACGCGGAATAGATTTGGCAAATGCTGTCGCGGCGCTGATTGCTGGAATTTCGAACAGAGCCGATTCGGCGTTGCGGGCGATAGGCGCGCGAAAGCCGCCGCTGATAGCGCTTGAATTGCCGGCGGGTTTATTGCGGCGCGATAAAGAGAGCGAGCTGCGGAAAATTATTTTGCGTCTTCATCGTCTCAGCTATTGGCTCGATGCCTTTGTTTGGCCGGCGCGGCGCGTAGGCAATCGGCGTACCAGCCTTTTCATTGTTGGCCTGCGCGAGCGCGACATCGAAGGCTTGACCTTGGAGCAAGCGAGGCAAAGCCATTCGCCGATGCGCCCGCCGCGATTGATCCGCGCAATGGCGTCAGCATCCGCCGCTCGATGGCGATTGGCGCCTCTGCCTTTGAGCATCAATCAAAAAGATTCAAACCTGGAGCCGACTTCCTGGATCGCGCGATATATTCTGAATCCAACGGTCAATTCGTTGTTGCGAGCTGATATATGATTCTTGAAGAAACGATCATTATCTGCGATGAATCATTATTTATGAATCTAGGCATGAGTCAGCGGAATAGAATAAGGCCCCAAAAGATGCAGATATATATAACTTGAAACGAGCCTTAGAGGTAATGATAATCTCAATGCAGTTGAGCGCAGTAGTAGAAAGACCGGCACGAAGTTCAATGATAATGGAGTGGAAGCAATGACAAAAGTCCAAGAAATTGAGACGGCGATTTCCGCCTTGCCAGAGCAGGACTACACTCAGCTCCGGAATTGGTTCCTCGAGCGCGACTGGGAAAAATGGGATCGCGAAATTGAGGAGGATTCAGAGGCAGGAAGATTGGATTTCCTCGTAAAGGAAGCGAGAGAGGCCAAGGCCAAGGGCAATTTTAGGAATCTTTAATGCACCGAACCACGGAGCAATTTTGGCAAAGGTATTGGCGTCTGCCAAAGGAAGCGCGCGATCTGGCTGACAAGAGCTTTGAGCAGTTGAAAAAGATCCCAGGCATCCTTCTCTGCAGTTTAAAAAGGTAGGAAAGTTGTGGTCTGTGCGTATAGGAAATGGTCTTCGCGCCTTGGCAGCGGAAGATGGAGCCGATCTGATGTGGGTTTGGATAGGCGCACATGATGAATATGAGAGGCTGATAGGACGCCGCTAACGTCCGGTTTCCACGCGGCTGCATACCGGCCAGAGGGATTCCCAGTATTTCTTTTCCGCGGCGTAGTAATCTACCGGCGCATCCATGGCGAGCGACTCGGGGAGGATGCCGTAGCGTTTCATTTCGCGTGTCCATTCGGGGCGCGGATGGAATCCCGGCATGTCGAAGCGTTTGATTTCATCCAGTTTTTTCGCAGCGTCGGCGATGGCGGCGATGATGAGGCGGTAGTCGGGATCTGCGATGTTGGCCAGGACCGTGGTTGTGGCTTCTGCTCCCTGGCCTCCGGTGTGCTTTGCCTTGCATAGCGCATAGCCGCCGGCTTCGCGCGCGAGCGGGGCCAGAAGGATCAATGATTTGTCCGGACGCGTCAGGTTGTAGAGCAGATGCCGCGAATACCGGCGGCGCGGATCGGTCGGGGACATATCTTCCCAGGGATTCTTTCCCAAGTTATCGGAGACCGACAGCGGCAGCGTCATGGCGCCCTTATGGCATTCCCCGCAGCGGCGCTTGATGGCCTCCATCGCGGCTTTCGTGGCCGGCCAATCGGTGTCCTGGCGGTCGAGGTGGTTCTGCGCGTAGCCGCCGATCATGCCGCATCCAAGGGCCGCGTAGGTTCCGGGATAAGGCGCGCCGATTTCGATCCACAGCCGCAAGCGCGCGCGCTCGGACGCCGAGACTTTCACGTCATGATGTTCGGGATCGAGTTTTTTCATGAGCGAGCTGGCCGAGCTCCCCAGCGCGCGCGGCGGATAATTGCTCTTGGGGCGATTGCGTCCGTCGGCGATTTGATTGCGCGCGGTGAGCGCGTAATAGCTGAGTGAGAACATCGGTCCGCGGTCGCCGCTCAGGACCACGCCGCCCTTGCGATGGCCGCTGTCATGGCACCTCAGGCAATGGCGGTCGAGGATCGGCTGAATATCGCGCGGGAAGTCCAGGACTTCCGGAACGTCTGCGATTGGCTCGATGCGGCTGGGCGGACGCGTCAACGCCAAAGGCCGCGCGCCGCCGGCGGGCTGCGTCTTGACGCGCGATTCATGGCACCCGACGCAGCCAAGCGTCTCGCCCTGCTGAACCGTGCAGAAGCTTTGCATGCGCTTGACAGAAAGATTATTTTCATCGAGCGCCACGAAGAACAAACTGCGTAGCGCCGGCGCCTCGAAATAGGCCGAACCGTCCGCCGCAACTGGAACCGTGCCCACGATACGTTCTAGCGTAAACGTTCCGCCGTAGCTCAGCGGCTCCATCCCGCCGGTGAAGTTGATCGGCTTGGGCAGCGTCTCCAGCACGAGGAGTTTCTTGATCTCGCCCGGCTTGACGCCCGCCATGTTCCGCCCCTCATACACGTTGGCCAGCATCATCAAGCCGGTCGCCTGCGTCGTATCCACGCGCGCGGCGATCACCGGTTCTTTCGGCCTGGCGATCAGCGGGCGCGGTTCGTGGCACAGCAATCCAACCTGTCTGTCTGGCGCCGGCAATTTGCATATCTCCGTCGTCTCGCCCAATCCGTTCACCAGCAGGATCGAGGCGCCTTTGGCCGCGAGAAAGCAATCCTCCGAGATCGGATAGGGATCGCGAAATTCCTCTCCCTGTGTGATGACCTTTGCGAAAGATTGAACGTCGGGACCCGCCTTTGGATCCACAATGGCAATGCGCCCCTCATGTTCCGTGCGCCCATGCCCCGGCGAGAAAGACGCCAGGACCTTGTCTGTTCCGGGGATGGGTTTGGCGTCAATCATCACCGTGCCCGGATAAAAGTTGCCGTAAAAAACCGTCTGGCCGGTTCCGTCCGGATTGGCGGTCCAGAGGTGGTGATAGTGGACCTGGCTGCGATCCACGTATTCCCACCGCGTATAGAGAATGCGTCCGTCCGGCAGCGGCCAGGGCGTGTTGTCCTGTTCGTTGTTGCTGGAGATCGGGCGCAGGTTCGAGCCGTCGGCGTCGCATCGGTGGAGAGTCGCCACTTGCGTCAGCCAGCAATTGACCCAGCGCCGGGCACGGCTGGAAACGAAGACGATGCCGCCGTCGGGGAGATAGCTCGGCTCGATTTCGTCGTATGAGCCGCCGGTGATTTGCCTCCATCCGCCGCCATCGGCGTTGATTTCATAGAGGTGAAAGTTGGGCTTGTCGCCTTTGCGGAAGGAGAAGAGGATTTTTTTGCCCGTGTAATCCACCTGCGGATCGCGCACGCCGCCTTTGGGATCTTCCACGAGCGCGGTCAATTTTCCGTCGCTCAGACGCAGGCGATAAAGCTTTCCGCCGTCGCGATAAAGCACGGCGGTATTGAAATAACTGCGTCCGGACGAAGCGGCATAATAGCCGAAGTTGGCATACCAATGCTCCGTCACGATTGGCCGCGCCGCGAAGATGATTTCCTGGACGCCCTGCTTTGCCAGCGCGTCGAGAAGGCTCTTCATTCTTTCAGCGGAGGCTTTTTCCCGTTCTTCTTCCGCTTTGCGAATGGCGTCCTTGCGCGCCTGGGCGATGGGGCTGTCGGGGAACTCAACCTCCCAAATCGAAAAGAGACCATGTTCCGATCCCGGTTTCAGGCAGGCGATCCGCAGGTATCGCCCCTTGCCGTTGAGCCTCTCGAAGGAATCTTTGCCGCCTTTGCCGTCGGTTTTGCGGGCGAGGGTTTGCCAGTTTTTGCCATCGAGGGAAATCTGGATTTCATACTGCGATGCGTATGCTTTTTCCCAAAGGATAGTGATTTTTTCGATCGGCATCGGGGCGCCGAAGTCCGCTTGCAGCCATTCGGGCGCGCCTTTGAAGACATGGCTGGCCCAGCGCGTCTTCGGGTCGCCGTCGAAGGCGAACTGCGGTTTATAAGGCTCGCTGTGAATCGAGGAGGCGGAAGTCGAGAATAGCGGCGGTTGATCCTGCGCGCCGAATGCGCAATGGCAGGCCAGACACAAGATTCCCAGTATCCAGACAGCGGTTTGTTTCATTATACGGGGGATATTCTATTCAGGCTTAATGCGGATACGCGCGGCGCCAGCTTTTGGAGTAAGGTGGCTCGCCGCCATCTTTTTATCCCCAGGGGCATTGAAACGCCAAAAAGAATGCGGCGNGGAGTATGGTGGCTCGCCGCCTTCTTTTTAGCCCCAGGGCCATTGAAACGCCAAAAAGAAGGCGGCGAGCCACCTTACTCCAAAAGCTGGCGCCGTCATCTGCGGCATTACCTTGCCTCTTAGACTTTCTTAGAGACTTGGCGCGCTCACGCTTCTTCCGGCGCATTGATCTCGACGACCTGCGGCGCATCCAGAGAGACTTCGGTCAGGAAGCGCGCGGCGGTTTCCGGCGGCGTGGGATTGATGTAAAAACCCGTGGCCCATTCAAAGCCGGCGATCTTGCTCATCTTGGGAATCACTTCGATGTGCCAGTGAAAGTAGGGAACCGCCTCGCCGGTTACCGGCGCCGTGTGGATGATGTAGTTATAGGGAGGGTCATTCAATACAATTCTCAGCCGGGCCAGCGTGCTATGAAGAACCTCGGCCAGATCGCGGACCTCGTTTTTCTGGATGTCATGAAAATGAAGGCTGTGCTTTTTGGGCATGATCCAGACTTCATAGGGGAAGCGCGAAGCGAACGGCGCCAGGGCGACAAAACTGTCGTTTTCCTGGAGGATGCGCTCCTGGTCTTTTTGTTCCTGATTGATGATATCGCAAAAAACGCACCGCTCCTTGAATCGCCAATACTGCTGCGCTCCCTCCATCTCTTCCTGCACGCGTTTGGGGACGATGGGCAGGGCGATGATCTGGCTGTGCGGATGATCTATCGAGGCGCCGGCGGCCGCGCCGTGATTTTTGAAAATAAGGATGTACTGAAAGCGGGTGTCGCGCTTCAGGTCCAGGACCCGGTCGCGATAGGACCAAAGCACTTCCTCCACCTGGCGCATGGGAAACGTTCCCATGGACTCCTCGTGATCGGGACTTTCGATGACGACTTCGTGCGCGCCGATGCCGCTGACCATGTCATACATGCCAATGCCGACGCGCTTGACCGGCCCTTCGGGCTGCAGGGCGGGGAACTTGTTCGGCACGACGCGGACCCACCAGCCGGGGCCGTTGGGGCGCAGGCCTTCCTGGCGATAGCTCAGCACCTCGGAGGGTGTGTCGCCTTCGTGGCCGACGCAAAAGGGGCAGTCGTTGGGGTCCGTCTGGATCGCCTTCGGATCATGATAGCGCTGCGGACGGTTGGCGCGTTCCGTCGCCACGATGATCCATCGTCCGATCACGGGGTCTTTGCGCAGTTCAGGCATGGGTTCGTTCGCTCCTTGGGGAGGAATCAGATAAAGAACGTTTGCGCGAGGAACCATCCGAAGCGCCTGAAAAAAATAAAATTATTTTTCTCGGGCGCTTGTTTTCAGCTGACACCCTGATACTACAAGAAATGCGTCCATCGCTTCAAGCTAAATTTGGACCGGTCTAATCAAGTGAATTTCGCCATAGATCGAACATCGGCTGCAAATGGTAGGCCGTCCCGCTCCGTCGGGCGGCCGTGGAGCGCTGTTTCCGCCCGGCCGGACGGCTTGACTCCGCTGGCAGAATCGCGACAATGCGCTTTCGCGCATGGTTTGATTCCGCCCGCCAACGCCGCCCGCATCGCCGACTATGTTTGAATGCTTCGCCTCGCTTTCGCCCGCCTTGCGCCTTGCGCTGATCCTTGCCGCGATCGTGACGATGATGCGCCTGAAGGTTCCTTATGGGCTGGTGTTTCTGTCCGGCGCCGGATTGACGGGCGCGCTGTTTGCCATGGGGCTGCGCGCGTTTGCCGGCGCGATGTGGCAGGGCGTCTGCAGCGAGGAAACCGTTTTTCTCATCATCATGGTCTCGAGCATCCTGATTCTCTCGATGATCCTGAACCAAACCGGACAGACGGACCGCATCATCGAATCGTTCCGCGCCATCGTCGGACCGAGCCGCTGGACCCTGGTCATGTTTCCCGCGCTGATCGGAATGCTGCCGATGCCGGGCGGGGCGATCTTCTCGGCGCCGATGGTCGAGTCGGCGGTCAAGGATACCGGCATCAGCCCGGCGCGCGCGGCCATCGCCAATTATTGGTTCCGGCATATCTGGGAGTTCTGGCTGCCGCTTTATCCGGGCGTCATCTTATGCCTGACGCTCACCCAGGCGCCGATCGGCTGGTTCATCCTGCTGGCGCTTCCGATGACGTTCTGGGCGCTGGCCTGCGGCTACTGGATCATTCTGCGGGGCGTGCGCATGGGCGATCCGTTCGATGCGGCCACACAGCTCGGCCCGGTCGCCAACCAAC
>JAPLSP010000662.1 GCA_026398575.1 Candidatus Sumerlaeota bacterium
GCCGCCCGACGGAGCGGGACGGCCTACCTTTCGGCGCCAAACTGGATAGATTCCGCTCCTTTGCATCATCCTGCGATCATTCGCATGATGCCGTGCTCGTCTATTTCTTCACCTGTCAGTTCGCCGATCTTTTTGCGGTCGCGCAGGACGATCACGCGCTGGCTGGTGCGGACCACCTCCTCCAACTCGGATGAGATGAAGAGGATGGCCATGCCCTGCTCGCGCAGCGCATTCACCAGTTTCTCGATCTCCGCTTTGGCGCCGACATCTATGCCGCGCGTCGGCTCGTCGAGGATGATCAGCTTGGGCTGCATCGCCAGCCAGCGCGCCAGCAGGACTTTTTGCTGGTTGCCGCCGGAAAGGCTGGAGATCGGCGTTTCGGGCGAAGGCGTCTTGATGCCAAGCGCCTGGATATAGTGGTCAGCGATCCTGAGTTGTTCGCCGCGCGGCAGCGTCCGAAGCGCGCCGCGATTGGCCTGCATCGCCAGGATGATGTTTTCGCGCACGGATAGATTCGGGATGATGCCTTCGCTCTTGCGGTCCTCCGAACAGAACGCAATTCCATGCGCGATGGCTTTGGCCGGACTGGTCAGCACGGCGGGCCGATCCTGAATCCGGATCGTGCCCGTATCCGGGCGGTTGATCCCGAAAAGCATCCGCGCCGTTTCCGTGCGCCCCGAGCCCAGCAATCCCGCCAGCCCGAGGACTTCGCCTTCCGCGATCCGCATGTCGAGCGGCGCAATCACGCCTGTGCGGCCAATCCCGCGGGCATCGAGAAATGTTTTGCGCCCCTCGTCGGCCTTTGCAGCCTTGCCCGCTGGCGCCATTGCTTCGATCTCGGAGGGCTCTTTGCCGAGCATCTTGCCGATCAATGCGAGGCGCGGTAGGCTCGCGGCGTCGAATTCGCCGACAAGCTCGCCGTTGCGCAAAACGGTGATGCGATCCGAGACCTGATAGACTTGATCCAGGAAGTGCGTAATGAAAATGATGCCCATTCCTTCGCCGCGCAGCTTGCGCATGATGCCGAACAGCTCGGCGACTTCGCGCTCGTCGAGGCTGGAGGTCGGCTCGTCCAGGATGAGCAGCTTGGCCTGCACGTCGAGCGCGCGCGCGATGGCGACCATTTGCTGGATCGCCACGGAGCACGATCCCAGCTCCTGCCCGACGTCGAGTTTCATTTCGAGGCGAGCCAGGGCTTCCTCCGCTCTGCTCCGGATCGCCCTCCAGTCCAGGAAGCCAAAGCGTTTCGGCTGCCGTCCGAGGGTGATGTTTTCCGCGATCGAAAGATACGGGATCAGATTGATTTCCTGATAGACCGTGCTGATGCCGAGCGATTCGGCTTCCTTGGGGGAAGCGGGATTTGCAGGAGCCCCATCGAAGATGATCGTTCCGCCGTCGCGCGGATAGACGCCGGTGGTCACCTTGACCAGCGTGGATTTGCCGGCGCCGTTTTCGCCCATGAGCGTATGGATCTCGCCCGCGCGCGCCGTGAAGTCCACGCCCGACAACGCCCGCACGCCGGGAAAGACCTTCACGATTCCGCGCATTTCAAGGAGAGAGGACATCATAGATTTTGGATTTACGATTGACGATTCCCGATTGCAGATTGGGGATTGCAGCTATTGGTCCGGGCTTGGCGCAAGAATCCGAAGGATTACGATTAACGAACTGCCTTCGGGCAATTCCCCATTGGGTGAATCGTCATTCGTAAATCGTCAATCGTAGATCTCACTTTAGTATTTTCGCGAGGCGATGGTGGCTTTGGCCACCGACTGGTCGTAGCATTCGTCTTTGATGATGATGGTCTTGGGCATTGTTTCGCCCTTCATGATTTTCTCGACCGCGTCGAAGGCCGCCGGGCCTTGCAGCGGATTGCACTCGACCGAGCAGTTCAGTTTGCCGTCAATCATGGCCTGGAAGGCGTCTTTGATGGCGTCAATCGAAACGACGATGATGTCCTTGCCCGGCTTCTTTCCCGCTTCTTCGATCGCCTGGATCGCGCCCAAAGCCATGTCGTCGTTGTGCGCGAAGACGACCTCGATTTCGGCGCCGTATTTCTTCAGCAGCGCTTCCATCACCTCTTTGCCGTTCGAGCGGCGGAAGTCGCCGCTTTGCGAAGCGATGACTTTCATATCCGGCGAATCCTTGATCACTTCGAGGAAGCCCTTCTTGCGGTCAATCGCGGGCGCCGAACCGGGCGTGCCTTCCAGTTCGACGATCTTGGCTTTCCCGTTCATTTTTTTCTTCAGCCATTCGCCCACCATCTTGCCTTCCTGGACGAAATCCGAGCCGATGAAGCTGACGTAGAGCGAGTCGTCATCCACCTTGATCCGGCGGTCCAGAAGCAGAACGGGAATCTTGGCCTTCTTGGCTTCTTTGAGGACAGGCTCCCAACCGGTTTCAACGAGCGGCGAAAGAATGATGACGTCGCATTGCTGCGCGATGAAGCTGCGCAATGCCTTGATCTGATTTTCCTGTTTGCCCTGGCCGTCGGCGAACTTCAGGTCAATGGCGCCGCGCTTTTCGGCCTCGGCCTTGATGGACTGGGTATGGGCGGTCCGCCAGGCGCTTTCGGCGCCGGTTTCGGCGAAGCCGACTTTGATTTTCTTTTTCGCTCCTCCCCCGCAGGCCATCAGTGTCGCGGCCATCCCAATAACAATCAGGTTTCGCAATGCTCTCATGTTTTTCTCTCCCTTATTCTATTGGATTCCTCGCGCCATGCTTCTCACACGAGGCGAATAACCAAGAAATTATCGCCGATGCTCACTTCATCGCGCAAGCGGTTTACGGGCTTCAGCGAGTAAAGCTGGAACATGACACTCAATCCATTGCTAATTCCTGAAACGATATATTTCGCGGCGATGTCCTACCGAAATGACAACAACAATCAGTTGCTTATCATAAATCTCATAAATGACACGATAATGCCCAACGCGAATGCGCCAAGCTTCTCGTCCACTCAGTTTCTTAGATCCACTGGGCCTTGGGATAATAGTAAGCTTTCGGATAGCCTCGATCAATTTGTCGCGATCTTCTTTCGCGATCATGCCAAGGCTTTTCTGGGCGGATTTGCGGATTTCGATTGTGAAGGTCAATGTTGATCGCCTTTTTCAATCTCTTTAACCGCTTGCTCAAACGGAATCGCTTTCTCCGGTTGAGCGATGGCCTCATCATAAGCGCGTATATCGTCCAACTCCTCCAAGTCCTCCATGAGCGCTTCCCATTCTTGCCAAGGCAAAAGGACTGCTTTCTTATGAGAGCTTTCATCAACCACATATTCGGGATGCATTGTCAACATTGCCAATTCCCCTTTGAGCAAATGTTTTTAATTAGGATATGGCATTTAATACAAACCGCAAGGGGATAATCAGTCGTTTTGCACGCTTGCTTTTTGCCCATAATACGCCCGCGTGCCGTGCTTGCGGAGGAAATGCTTGTCGAGCAATTCCTGCGAGATCGGCAGCGCGGCAGGATTGAGCGCCAGAGTTTGCAGCGCCATGCGGGCCATTTCTTCGAGCGCCACGGCGTTGTGCAGCGCCTTGATCGCATTTGCGCCCCACGTGAACGGCCCATGCCCTGCCACTAAAACGCCGGGATACCAGTCCGGATTCAGGCGCGCCTGCTCGAACCGCTCCACGATCACCACGCCGGTGTTCCATTCATAGTCGCCCTTGATTTCCGCGCTGGTCAGGAGACGGGTCAGCGGGACCGGGCCATAAAAATGATCGGCGTGGGTCGTGCCGAAGCAGGGGATTTCGCGCCCGGCCTGCGCCCAACTCGTCGCATGAGGGGAATGGGTATGAACGACGCCGCCGATGCTTTTGAAGGATTGATAGAGCAAACGATGAGTGGGCGCATCGGAGGAGGGCTTGAGTTTTCCTTCGATGACTTCACCCGTGTCCAGTGCGAGAATGACAATATCTTCCGGACGCAGTTGGTCATATTCCACGCCGCTGGGCTTGATCGCCATGACACCCGCCTTGCGATCCACGCCGCTGGCGTTTCCCCACGTCAGCGGCGCCAAACCGGCGCGCGCCAATCCCATGTTGGCTTGCCACACAATTTCTTTCAGTTCCTCGTGGGCCATGCTTTTATTCCAGTTTCAGAGCTGCTTTACCGGGCCGCATGGGCTTGTTCCTGCTTTTTGTCGGACGCGTCAGACCCGTCGGACCGGTCGGACTGGTCGGACTGTCGGCCTGTCGGACCGGTCGGACTTGCCGGGTTATCCGCCTCGCGCTTGATCGCGGATTCGCAGAAGCTCTTTCATGACATCATAGAGATCGCCGCCGCCGCCACGGACGCCGAAGGCGTCATGCAATCGGCGATAAAGCGCGAACAGCTCATGATAAACCTTCACGTTATCGGCAATGGGCCTGAAAACTTTTTTCTGAACGCCGGTCATCGCCTGGATGGCGGCAGCGAAGTTTTCGTGTCCGCCCGCCGCCTTGCCTGCGACAACCGCGCCGGCCATTGCCGATCCCAAGGCCGCCGTCTGCGCGCTGCGCGATATCTCCAGAGGCCGCCCCATCACGTCCGCGTAAATCTGCATCACCATCGGGTTCTTGGCCGAAATGCCGCCGCAATTGACGATGCGTTCGACTTTCTGCCCGTATTCCTCGAAGCGCTCCATGATGACGCGCGCGCCGAAGGCCGTCGCCTCGACCCATGCCCGGTACATCTCGGCGGGCGTCGTGTGGAGCGTCATGCCGATGAGGCCGCCCGTCAGCCGCTGATCCACAAGGATCGTGCGGTTGCCGTTGTGCCAGTCGAGCGCGAGCAAGCCGCTCTGTCCCGGGCGCAGTTTTTCCGCCGCGCGCGTCAGCTCGGCGTGTCCCTGGCCATCGGGCTTCAGGTAATTCACAAACCAATTGAAGATGTCGCCGACGGCGGATTGCCCTGCTTCCAATCCGAAGCATCCCGGCAGGATGGATTCCGGCACAATGCCGCAGAGACCCGGAATATCGGGCAACGATTGATCGAGGGGGGCGACCATCATATCGCACGTCGAAGTGCCGATGTTCTTGACCATCGTACCGGGACGAATGCCCGATCCAACGCCGCCCAAATGCGCATCGAAGGCGCCGGCGGCCACTGCGATCCCTGCGGGAAGCCCAAGCTTCTTCGCCCATTCCGCAGTCAGCGCGCCAACGGCTTGCGAGACGTTATAGGCTTTGTGCGGCAAGGTCTTGCGCATCCGCGCGAGACGTTTGTCCAGCGCCCATAAGAATTCCTCGTCCGGATAGCCTTTCCATCCTGGGTTGAACATCGCCTTATGGCCCGCGGCGCAGATGTCCCGCTTAAGCGCCTCGGGATGCGCCGTTCCGGTCAGGACCGCCGGCATCCAGTCGGAATGCTCCACCCATGTGTGGGCGGCCCCAAAAACCTGCGGCGCCGTGCGCGCGCAATGCAGAATTTTCGACCAGAACCATTCCGAACTATAAGTCCCGCCGCATTTGGCCAGATACTGCGGACGTATCTTCGCGGCCAGGGCGGTGATTTCGGCGGCTTCGGCGTGGCCCGTGTGGTCTTTCCACAGCCAGGCCATCGCCGCGGGATTTTTTGCGAATTCCTTCTTGAGCGCCAGCGGTGTGCCGTCGGCGTCCACGGGCATGGGCGTCGAACCAGTGGTGTCAATGCCAATGCCGATCACGTCGGCAGCTTTGAAGCCTTTGACGCGCTTCGCTTTCTTGAGCGCTTCATTCACGACCGCTTCGGTCGAGACGAGATAATCGCGCGGATGCTGCCGCGCAAGATTCGGGTCCTTGCGGTCGAGGATAATCCCCGCCTCTCCCGAAGGAAAGTTGTGGACGTGCGTGGCAATCTCTTCGCCTGTCTGACAATTGACGATCAGGGCGCGGACCGAGTTGGTTCCGAAATCCAATCCGAGGGCGTATTTAGCTGGCATGGATTTCTCCATTTTTGTTTATAGTTTTTTCCAGGTTTTCTTGGAGCCACACGGACTGGCACGGACCCACACGGACCAACACGGACCTATGCCAGGGGGCGGGTCCCTTGGGTCCCTTTCGTCCCTTGGGTCCTTTTCCGCGCGCGCTCTCAGCCATGCTGATACACATCCCAATCCAGATATTTGTCCAGCGCCTCGGCGACGGCGTCGGCCACCTGCGCGCGCGTGGCGGCCACGTGATGCTCGAAGCCGTTTTCACAGATGAACGCCATCAAGTCCTGCAGATCGGGAATCTGGCAGACGCCATAGCCGCCGAAGGTTTCGAGCGGATCGTCCGTGAAGTCGCCTTCGCCGACGTAGGCGCGGATATCGCCGACTTCGTCATCCGTCGAGACACGGCAATAGCTGAACGGCCCGGCCTGAATCCGCCCCATGATCGCTCCCCATGCCTTGTCTTTTCCGACCGCGCCCGCAATGATCGCCTGATAGTCCATCCGGTGGCTGATAAAGAAATCCTTGGGCAGGTTCGAGCAGTGGAACAAGACCGCCTTGTCGGGGTCTTCGCCGTAGTTGTTGTTCCAATCGAGCAGCGCGGCGGGACGGCCCGAGGCGGCTTGCAGCGCCACCATTCCGATCAAGCCCGTGATATCGGTCTCGCATGCGCTCGGCATCAGCGAGTTGGACATCATGCTCATCAGCGAGCACGGAACGACGCCATAGAACATCTCCATCGAAGTCCAGCACTGGATCGCCGTGCCGCTCAGCCGGCAATCCTTCACCCATCCGTCAATCGCGACGCCGAGTTTGGCCATCCGCATCAAGCCTTCCGGCGCCACGCTGGCCGTATCCGTATATTTCTGGATTGATTTAAGTTTCGCGGTGACGCGTCTATCCTTGTCGGCCATGCCTGTGGCCCATCCAAAAACCTCCGACAGGTCAACCGTCTCGATCGAGATGCCCGCGCGTTCGATGAGTTTCTCGCTGAAGCGGACCGTGTTGAAAGCGGCCGGACGCGCGCCGATCATTCCAAACCGCGCGTTGCGCAGCGCCTTGACCACGCGGCATGTGGCCGCGAAATCCAGCAAATCCTTATGGAAGGTTTCATTCTCGGGGTCCACCGTGTGCAGCGTCGTGATCGAAAACGGAATCCCGTATTGCTTGAGATTGTTGCAGACGGAAATCTTGCCGCAGAACGAATCGCGGCGGTTTTCGGCGGTCATGTGGGCGGCGTCGTCATTGAACGCATGAATCAGGATCGGCACATTCAGCCCCGACATGCGCATCACATTGGCCACGGCGCGCTCATCGCCGAAGTTGGGCAGGGTCACCAGCACGCCGTCAATCTTTTCGCGGTTCTCCTTGAAGAGATTGGCGCACAAGGCCGCATCCGCCAGCGTCTCGACCGAGCCATGCTTGGTTACGGCTTCGGGCAACAGGATTGCCCTGATATTCGCTTTTCTCAGCGCGCTCAAGATCGCCTTGCGTCCGGTCTTGCACAGCTGCGCGGGGAAGAATCCGCGATTGCCCACGATAACGCCGAGAGTGATCATTGTTATATGTCTCCTTCGGGGAGGGAATATGAATCCACGCTTATAGAATAATACTGAACACCTGTTTTATTTCACGCGCGTAAAGCTCCGTCAAGCCCTTTTTCTGAATGCGCTTTTTCCGGATGCGCGCAAATCTGGGTTTGACATGCCGCGAGGATTTTTAATAGACTGCGATTTCGCGTTCACGCGAATCCTTCCGTCAGCGCGCCTGTAGCACAAGGGCTAGTGCATCGGCCTTCCAAGCCGAGGATACGGGTTCAATTCCCGTCAGGCGCTCCACTCAAATAGCACCAAAAACAAGGCTTGGGGGCGGCGCTCCTTTATCCAGCAGCTCGCGGACGCGCAAGAGCAGAGTCTCCGGCTCATAGGGTTTGGCGATCATGGGAACGGCGCCTTCGGGGCGCAAGGGAGGAATCCAAAACACCAATACTATAACCGCTGCAAAACAGGATGGGGAGTTGCGGGCATAACTGGCGGGAACGGTCATAAACGGTCTTGCCGTTGGCTTTGGGCATGATGACGTCCAACAACAGCAACTGAATCTTATCCGGATGGCTTTCGAGTATCTGAATGGCTTCCTCGCCATCGCGCGCCGCGAGAGCGATATAGCCCGCGTCCGTTAAAATGCGAAGCGCCATTCCGCGCGCCATGTCGTCATCCACCACCAGGATTCGTCCCATCGCAGGCCTCCTCTATCGGCAAATCCAAATGAAAGCGGGTAAACCGGCCCGCTTGCGTTTCAACGGTCAAGTCGCCCTCGTGTTCCTGGGCGATCCCATAGCTGATAGACAACCCGAGGCCGGCGGCTTCCGAGCGGGACTTGGTCGTAAAGAACGGATCGAAAATGTGGTCGCGCGCCTCGTCGGGGATTCCCGCGCCGTGATCTTCGACCGTTGTGCGCAGCCAGCGCCGGCCTTCTTTTTCCAGCGTCGTGGAA
>JAPLSP010000094.1 GCA_026398575.1 Candidatus Sumerlaeota bacterium
TTATAGATCATGGAAGCTAAAGCGGCAGCAAGCAACCGCACTCCAAATGCTGGCGCCGCTTCCGACTGCATTGTTCTCATCCCTTAGGCAAAAATACGTGATCGTAATTCTGAGTCAGAGCACTAAGGGACCTAAGGGACTCAGGGTCCCTCGGGTCCCTTGCGTCCCTTGGGTCCCTTAGCTTTCTTGCCGCGCGTTACAGCTCGGCCATGATCTTGCGCAGATAGGCGAAGTTCTCTTTGAGCTCGGCCACCAGAGTAGGGCCTTTCTTTTCATATTCCAGCCCCACGATGCCCTGGTACTTCATATCCATAAGCGCCTTGACGACGCCCTTCAGATCAATAACGCCCTTGCCCATCACGCACGTGGATCCCTTGTCATCGCGTCCCGAAACGTCCTTGATATGGAAGTCATAGATCCGGTCCTTGACCGCTTCCATGACTTCGAGCTCCTTTTCCTTCCAGCGCACGGCGTGTCCGATGTCCACGCACAAACCAATGATCGGATCGCAATTCTTGATCTTCTTGTAGTTCTCGGGCGCCGAAGGCCAGTTCTTGTCGGTGGGGCCGTGGTTATGAATCGCGATGCGAATCTTGTATTCCTTCCCCAACTTCTCAACGAGCGCCAGCGCCGCCGGAGGGAAGGAAACATTGATGCACGGCATGCCGGCGTTGCGCGCATACTCGAACGCCTTGCGGGAGGCGGCTTCGTCATCCTTCAGCGTGATGACACCGCCGCTCATGAGAGTGATTCCGGCGTCTTTCAATTTCTTCGCCGCCGTCTGGCACTCCTCTTTCGTCGCCGTCAGCTTCAGGTGGAAGTCCTTGAGCGAGATGTATTTCAACTCCAGTTCCTTCATGACCGTGATCGCATCGTCGAGCGAGAATTGCTGAAGCGTGTAGGAGGCCATGCCGACCTTGAGGCCTTTGTAGGGATCGGCGGCGTCCGCGCCCCATGCCGGCAAAGATGAAAAACCGCCTGCCACGGCAAGCGCGCCCAATCCGGCGGCCCCGAGTCCGGCGGCGCGCACAAACTCCCGGCGATTGCAGCGATTGATGGAATTGCGATCCAGCATGAAAATTGCCTCCTATTTTTGATGGGAAGTATGGGACTTATAAGACCTATGCGGTCTTATGGCAATAAAGCTCTTACACGTTTTCCATTACCACATAAGGTTCGCGATATTTGCGCGATACCAGCTTGTTGGCTTCCGCGGCCAATGGACCTTCGAATTTTTCGATCTTCGTATTCATCTGGAGCCACGGACCCATTACATGGTCTTTCTTGCTCAGCAGGACCTTGTTTTTCTCGAGATGCGTGAGCATCCGCTCATAAGTTTCCGTTGCCGACTTGTTGGACTTGTTTTGCTCCTTGACTTCCGCGACGGTGAACTCCTTGCCCAGGCGATAGGAAATATTTCCCATGTGGCATAATGCGCTCGAAAGGTGGCATTCGAGGATCGGCGCCTTGATGTCCTCTTTTTTGCGGCTGCGGACGGCCTTGATGAAATTCGAGAATGCTTTGCCGCCGCCGTCGAGCTTGATCTGCTTGATCTGCTTGTCGTTGTTGTCGTAGAACCACCCGCCGGCGAAGTAACCGCCTTCGCAATGAATGATATTGCCGACTGAAACGCGCTTATAATTTGGCTGCGTGTCTATGTCCGCGGCATAAGGCAATCCGTAAACCTCGAAGATGACGGGGATTTCCGGATAATCATAGAAGGCGATCTGAGTGTTGGGCGTCTCGGCGTCATCCTCATAGCCAAAGCGACCTCCGATGCTCATGACGCGCGGCGCGATTGTCTTGTTGCCCGAGGCCCACCGCGCCACGTCCATCTGGTGGATTCCCTGATTGCCAATGTCGCCGCTGCCCGTGGCCCAAAACCAGTGCCAATCGTAGTGCAATTTTTTGCGGCGCAGCGGATCCATCGGCGCCGGACCGCACCACAGGTCATAATTCACGGTCGGCGGAATCGGTTGCGGGCCTTCCGTCTTGCCAATGCTGTTGCGCCGCTTGTAGCACAGTCCGCGGCACAAGAGGATCTTGCCCAATTCGCCTTTCTTCAGTATCGCGAACGCCTCGGCCAAGCCTTCATCCGAGCGCGATTGAGTCCCGGCTTGAGCGATGCGTTCCGGATATTTGAGCGTGGCCTCATAAAATTTGCGGCCTTCATAGACGTTATGGCTGATGGGTTTTTCAACGTAGGCGTCTTTGCCCGATTGAAGAATCCAGATGCCCATGAGCGAATGCCAGTGATTCGGCGTAGCCACCGAGACGGCGTCAATCTCCGGATCCTCGAGCATCTTGCGGATGTCGGTATAGCCTTTGGGCTTGATATTGTCTTTTTCCAGGCCCTTAATCCTCGAGCCCAAGACGGCTTCATCCGCGTCGCACAGCGCCACGACGCGCACGCCCGCCATCTTGCGATATTGGTTGAGATGATTCGAACCCTGGCCATTCAGGCCACAGATGGCCATGCGGACGTCCTCATTGGCGCCGCGAGGTTTCATGCTTGCGCTGACGGGACGCCAGCCCTTGGCCTGGCTTTCCACGGCGGGGCTTTCAGGGGCTTGCGCTCCTCCAGTCTGGCATCCGGCGAGCAAAATCGGGGCGGCGGTGGAAGCCGCCAAAGATGCTTTCAAGAATTCCCGTCTTGAGAGATGACCCATGGCTATTTTCTCCTGTTTGATATAATGGTGAAAAAAATCTGCAAATTGCCAGGAATCCAATCAATCTTCAAGGACACGCAAAACTTAGCACATTCGCATTAGATGCAATTTAATCTTTTATCGGCAATCTGTCAAACCTCATTTCTCATCGCCGCAACGTCAATTTCCCGCTGGACCTTCCGTGGGGGAAATGCAACTATGCAAGCGGCTCATTGTTTGATCAAATCCATCCAGCGCTTGCGCTGAAGCGCAGGGGCTTTTCCTGGGGGATGGAAGGAGCGGCTCTCCATGCCGGAAGATCGTGTTCGTTTGTCCTGTTGGCGGCGGATACTGGCGGCGATTTCTTGCTGCGGATGTTTCGCCGGCGCCTTTGCCTCTGCTTCTTCGCCGGATAAATTAGTCCCCGTCGGAGTAGATCGTGTTCAGGTTACCGGCGAGATCGGACGCCGCCTGGCGGCTACGATCGGCAATAATCTTCTGGTCTGCGACCTCAATCAATTTCTGGCGCCGTTCCAGAAGAAAGACCAAAAAGGCGGCTACATCGGCATGGGCAAGATGATTGACAGCGCCGTGCGTTTCGCCGCCCATACGCAAAATGAAAAAGCCATCGTGTTCAAGCAGCGCGTCGTTTCCGAACTGCTCAAAACCCAGGAACCCGACGGCTATATCGGGATTTGCGAGCCGCAGCATCGCGTATGGCCGCTCTGGGACGCGCATGAAATGTCGTATATCATTTATGGTCTGGTTTCCGACTATGTCTATTTTAAGGAAAAGCCGTCGCTCGATGCCGCCTGCAAGCTGGCCGACTACATGATCGCCCTCTTTCCAACGATGCCCGCGGACTGGGTGATCAAAAATGACGTCGCTTTTCACGTGGCGTTGACCGGTTGCGCCGAGGCGTTCATGGCGCTGTACAAGCAAACCAATGACAAACGCTATTTTGATTTTGTCCTCCATGACCTGGCCCTGACCGCCTGGATTCCCTGGATCGTCATTGGCCGCCGCCCTTTGATCGAAGGGCATATCTATGGCTTTCTGTCGAGCTGCATGGCGCAAGGCGAGCTCTACCGGCTCAGGCCCGAAGACATCCTGCTGCGCCAGAGCCGGCGCGCGATGGACTTTTTCATTTTCAATGACGGCATGACGATCATCGGCGGCGCGGGACAATGGGAATGCTGGACCAGCGACCAGGACGGCCGCGGCGCGCTCGGTGAAACCTGCGCGACGGCCTATCAGCTTCGCCTCCTCGACAGCATGCTGCGCCTTGAAGGCAATGCGACCTACGGCGATCTGATGGAGCGTACGATCTATAACGCGCTCTTCGGCGCGCAATCGCCGGACGGACGGCGCATCCGATACTACACGCCCTTCGAAGGCCCTCGCGAATATCACCCAAGCGACACCTATTGTTGCCCCGGCAACTACCGCCGTATCGTCGCCGATCTGCCTTCGATGATTTGCTATCGGACGCGCGAAGGCGTGGCGGTCAATCTCTATACGCCTTCCGTCACGTCGCTGGAATTGGATGGCGGCGCCCCGGTCGTTCTGCGCCAGGAGACCGACTATCCCAGCTCCGGCGCCATTGCGATTTACGTGGACCCGGCCAAGCCGGCGCGATTCACGTTGTCGCTGCGCATTCCCGCCTGGTGCCTCAAGGCCTCCATCAGCGTCAACGGTCAGCTCTTCAAAGGCCGGACGCTCGGCGGCGCCTTTGTGGATATCCGCCGCGAATGGAAGACGGGCGACTGGGTGGACCTTGCGCTGCCGATGGAATGGCGCTTCCTCCGCGGGCGCCAGCGCCAGGCCGGGCGTATCGCCGTGACGCGCGGCCCGTTGGTCTATTGCCTGAATCCGGCGGCGAATCCCGCGATCGCCAACTGGGACGGCGCGGACTTGGGCCGCATCACGATCCTGCCGCAAACCATTGTGGGGCCCGAAAAGGACGATTCCATCCGCCCGGGCGGAACCGCCTGCCGCATCCAGGGATTCAAGCCCGGCTACCCGACGCGCAATCCGGACTTGATCTTGCGCCTGACGGAGTTCCCCGTTCCGAATGGCAAGGCCATCTATTTCCGCGCGCAGGATTTGTCCGCGGCGGTGGATGACGAGCTGTTCCACCCCGAGGGCAGGAAATAGTTGACGTGCATCTATAGTCCCAGCCTTGCCGAATTAAGGTTAGAAGTTTACAGGCAGAATCATTGAGGGCAGAATCATCATGATTCTGCCCTCAATGATTCTGCCTGTATATATGCGCGTTTTGTAAATTCCGAGGCGGCTTGCGCCCTTGACTTGCCAGCGGCATTTGGGCCATAAATTTTGCCCCCAAACTGAAAGTTTCAGGCGCAAGTTTTCAATGGACATGAAAGGCGGGCGAAGATGGCTCTCATCGTGCAAAAATTCGGCGGCTCTTCGGTGGCGGATACGAAGCTCATACGCAACGTCGCGCATAAAGTGATCCGCGAACAGGATAAAGGCAATCAGGTTGTCGTCGTGGTTTCGGCAATGGGCAAGACGACGGACAAACTGCTCTCGCTGGCCAGGGAACTGAGCGAGAATCCCGATCCGCGCGAACTGGACATGCTGGCTTCGACGGGCGAACAGGTTTCCATCGCCCTGCTGGCCATCGCCCTGCACGCCCAGGGACGCAAAGCGATTTCGCTGACCGGCCCCCAGGTCGGCATCATCACCGACGACAGCCATTCCAACGCCCGCATTTCTTCAATCAACGATGAACGCCTGCGGCGCGCGCTCGATGAAGGCAATAATGTGATCGTTGCCGGATTTCAGGGCATGACGGAGGACGGAGAGATCACAACGCTGGGGCGCGGCGGCTCGGATACGACCGCCGTGGCGCTGGCCGCCATCCTCAAGGCCGACCGCTGCGATATTTATACCGACGTGGACGGCGTCTATACGGCTGATCCGCGCATCGTCAAGAACGCCCGCAAGCTCGATGAAATCACGTACGACGAAATGCTGGAGCTGGCGACGCTTGGCGCCAAGGTGTTGCACAATCGCTCGGTCGAATTCGCCAAGCGCTATAACGTCCCACTGCAGGTGCTCAATTCATTCAACGACCATCCCGGAACCATGGTCGTAAAGGAGACCAAGAAAATGGAAGACATCGTCGTCAGCGGCGTGGCGTATAACCGCGCGGAAGCCAAAGTTTCCATCATCGGCGTGCCGGACCGCCCCGGCGTGGCCGCCGATATCTTCGGCGCATTGAGCGAAGCCGGCATTGTCGTGGACATCATCATCCAAAACGTCAGCCACAGCGGGCTGAATGACATTTCCTTTACCGTTGCGCGCGGCGACCTGAAAAAGACGCTGGGCGTCATTGACGCAGCCGCCAAAAAGATCGGCGCCCAGGCCATCGAGAGCAATCCCGGCATCGCCAAGGTTTCCGTTGTCGGCGCGGGAATGCAATCCCACACAGGAGTGGCCGCCCGCATGTTCCGCGCGCTGGCCAGCAAAGGCATCAACATCCTTTCCATCTCGACGTCCGAGATCAAAATCTCCTGCGTCATTAACGAGCAGGACGTGGATGCGGCCGTGCAGGTCATCCACGACGCGCTCGAACTCGGGACAAAGTGAATCGGGGTTCGGGGTTCGGGATTCGGGGTGCGGGATTCAGGACTATGGCAGGCGATGAGGAAGCGCGGGTAATTTTGTGAAGAGGAGAACATGGTTATGATGCGAATGTCGGCCAAAGCGGCTCAAGAAGATTTTTCCAATGTGCTCAAGCGCGTTGCCCGCGATCACGAGCATGTTGTATTTTGTCAGCGAGGAAAAGATGTCGCCGTGCTTATTCCAGTGGAAGACGCCGCGCATTATCGTGAACTCAGCGAAGAGGAAGAGGATCGGATTGACAATGAAATTGCCGATAAAGTGTTAGCCGAAATGGAAGCTAAAGGCGAAAAGCCGATTCCATTCGAAGTAGCAAAAGCTCGATTGCTACAGTGCAGAAAAACAAAAGGAAAGAAGAGGATGTTGCACGCGCTATCGCCACAAACTGGGGAGCGCGGCATGACAAGGAGGAAATTATGAATTGGCAACAGGCAATCAACAATCCATTTCTGCATGATCTTCCTTTCAAGATTGAACTAAACAAATTTGGGCAGGTCTTGATGTCCCCGGCATCAAATCTGCACGGAATAATCCAGATAGAAATTTCTCATGAGATCAAGCGCAGACTGAGACGGGGCACAGTTCTTGCCGAATGCGCCATCAAGACGTCCGATGGAGTAAAGGTGGCGGATGTAGCCTGGGCTTCCGACGAATTTATGCGCGAGTATGGCAAAGAAACGCCCTTCAAAAAAGCCCCGGAAATTTGCGTTGAAATCATCTCTCCCGGAAATTCAAAAAAAGAGATAGAGTTCAAAACAGAATTATATCTGGCTCAGGGCGCCTTGGAAGTCTGGATCATTACTGACAAACGCAAGCTGAGTTTTCATTGTCCGGATGGGGCAATAAACGAATCGCGATTGACTCCCAATATAAAGTATCCCTGATTCCGCAATCATTCCGCCCTTTCGTGAAAGATTGGGATGCCTTCCAAAAAAAAACAGGAATCCAGTGACGGACGAGTCATCGCCACGAACCGGCGGGCGTGGCATGACTACTTTGTCGAGCGGTCAATCGAGGTCGGCATCGAACTGCGCGGCACGGAAGTCAAATCGCTGCGCGAGGGCAAGGCCAGCCTGGTTGACAGCTTTGCCGTCGCCGATAAAGGCGAGATCTGGGTCCATGACATCCACATCCCTCCATACACGCAAGGCAACCGCTGGAACGTGGACGCCAAGCGCCCGCGCCGCCTGCTGCTGCATCGCGCCGAGATCAACAAACTCATCGGCGCCGCCAGCCAGAGCGGCTATACGCTGATCCCCCTGCGCTTTTACTTCAATGATCGCAACCGCGCCAAAATAGAATTGGGCCTCTGCCGCGGCAAGCGCGCCTACGACAAACGCCAGGCCATCAAAGAACGCGATGAACGCCGCGAGCAGCAGCGGGAAATGAGAGACAGATAATCGGACGGCTGGATTTACCGCAGGTCGGCTTTGAAGCGAAACGCCGGCTTGCCGGTTACGTCGGCGCTTGTAATGGTGAGACACCAGTATTGCTCAATGTGTTCGATGACGAGGTCCGTTCCGCGGAAATGCGAAACCTGCGGGCGCATCGTGTGGCAATACATTGTATCCGTCATATCCCGCATCAGCATCACGTTCTGGCCTTTCTTCACCATCGCGCGAATGGCAAAAGGCCGATTCATGATACACATATTGGTGTGCACGCCCATGATGACGACGTTGTCAATATCGCGCTGGCGCATGAGATTGTAGGCTTGATCGTTGTCCGTGATCGCGTCGCCTTCCATGATTTCTATTGTTTCGATCTGGCGGCTCCAGGCGCGGCCTACTTTGCATTTGGATTCGCAATCGCATCCGGCGTCGGAATGATCTATCGGAAACGGCCCCTCTTTCACAAGACCCAATGGATAGCCGTCTTTCTGAACCGGCGTTCGGGGCTGGGCTTTGGGAGCGGCCATCGCCATGAGACGCTGAGAGGCGCTGGTATAGAAGCTCATGGTTTCGCTGGGCGCGTGGATGATGAGGACGCCGCGCGCGCGCAGAGCTGTAACGACTTCATTCATGCGCGGCGCCATCTCCGCGACGCGCTCCGTCGCGCCTTTGCACCAGTGCATGTTCCACATATCGCAGATAATCACGGCGGTCTTTTTTGGGTCCCAGGATACTTTTTCTTCCACGGATTTGAATTCGCCGGCGCCGGGAGATATGGCGATGCGCTTGCGGGCGGTGAGAATCAGCGGTTTGCCAAAGCCGGCTGATTCGCGAATAAAGGCGGGCCACTTTGCGTCATCAGGACGCGTGGCGGATATGCTATCTTGAGCAAAATTCTTCATGGCGGACAAAAGGAAGACTCCTGCCAGCGCATAGATAAAATTATGAATGGCAAAATTGCTTTTCACTCAAACAAACCTCAAATCTCAAATCTCAAATCTCAGATTCAAAATCTTAAGCCTTCTATTGCTGCCCGCCAAAATCAAAGGTTACCGTAAGCCGCAGTATGTTTTCCTTGACGGTTTCTGGAAGCGGCGGCAGATGCTCGGTATCCTTGAGCGCTTTGACGGCATAATCATTGAGGGTTGAGTCGCCTGAAGACCGCAGCACTTGGATATCCGAGATTAAGCCTGCGCGATTGATGGTGAATACGAGCTCGCAGGTCACGCCAGGCTTGGTCATGCTCTTGGGCAGTTTGAAGGCATCGAGAATTTTTGCCAGAGAATTCTGCACCCACCATGCATCCAACAGTATGGCGTTGGGGTCGTTGACGCCGCCGGCGCCTGGCAATCCATTTCCAGTGTTTCCCTGCGAATTGCCGAATGAAATGGCGCTTGAGGCTCCGGTTCCCGGCTTGCCGGCGCCTGGTTGGTTCGCGGTGGTCGGCGCCGGTGTGGCGCGGTTGGGAAGAGCGTTAGCATCCGGCCGGACTGGAGCCTGCGCAACTTCTTTGATAGTCCGCGCTTCGGGTGGAACAGGCGGCGCCCATGTTGGGGCAGGAGTTGGCGTAACCTTTTTCGGATCCGCCGTGGCCTTGGCTATTACCTTTGAGGGCTGGGGAGGAGTGGCGGTTGCGGCTGGTGTAGCCGTTTTCTTAATAGCCGGCGTTGGGTCCTTCGTTTTTGGCGTCGCTGTTTTTGCCGGCTCTTTTGCTGGTTGAGGAACGGCTATGGTTGGCTTGGGAGTCGCAGGCTTTATAACGGAATTTGTCGCGGCCGGCTTGGGTGTTCCTGGAATGGAAACATTATTTCCATTGGAATTGCCGCCTCGATTGCCAGGCTCGTTGTTCGGAGGCCCATTGACGGGTCGGATTGTCATGGGAGGCGGTAATAACTTTGCAGGCGCGGATTGAATCTGGGACACCGCTGCAATCAACAGGAAAATCAACGCATGAACGCCGGCCGAATAGCAAGTAAGTTTGAACATGGCTGTGATCCTCCTTCATGAGAGCGCGAGACAACCATCGTTCCGCTATGGGCGGTCCGGCGAAACATCCGTTTCCAGTGCGACGCTCTGAATCCCCGCCGCCTGCACCGTGCCGATCACTCTTAGCAAAACTTCGGATTGCTCTCGCTTATCGCAAGCGATAATCACGTCCAATTTTGGATTACCTGCCCGGCGGTCTTGCAAGTGTTTTTTTAGGTCTTTGTAGTCCAGCCGCTTTGTGTCCACCGTAATCATTGGTTCCCGCTCTTTTTGCGTCCGATTCTGTATAGAGATCATGACAGGCTTATTGCTTGTGCTCAATGCCTTGGCTTGTTCATCTATTTTTGCGAGCTCAAGCTGAATTCCACTATTCAGGCTCGGCGCGACCATCATAAAGCAAACCAAAAGAATGAAAGTAACGTCAAGAAGCGACGTTAAATTCATATTCGATACTACTTCAAGTTCCCGGCGTTTATGGCGGCGCATAATCAGCCTCCCAAGATTTGCTTCTGGACGATGTTCGAAATTTCCAGCGCAAAGCCATCCATCCTGCCAAGCAAGCTCTGGATAGAGTGAGTAAAATAGTTGTAACTGACAACCGCAGGAATAGCAGCAACCAAACCAGCAATAGTCGCCGTCAGAGCGGTGGCCAGGCCTGGGGCGATCACCGCCAAGCTGGCGGAGGAATAATTCGCCAAGGATTGGAAAACCCCAAGAATTCCCCAAACAGTTCCCAAAAGCCCGATGAATGGACAGACCGAGGAAGTTGTGGCGAGAAAAATGAGCCATGACTCCAAATAACTGATTTCTTGCGAGATCGTTCTTTCATGCACACGCTCGAGACTGACCTTGGCAACTTCAAGACGATTGCTGATTCCGCCCGCCGCCGCGGATTTGAACCAATTCTCCGTTTGGACTTCCAAAAAAGTTTCACGCGCAATACGAGCCAGAGGGCTATCTGGGAAAGAGCTTGCGTACCTGAAAGCGTCTTCCAACTTGCCTGACTTGGCGCATAAAGCCGTGAATTTGGCTGTTTGCTTGAGCGCTTGGCGAATATGCAGCCATTTATATGCTATAATCGCCCAGGAAACGATCGAAAACAGGCAAAGAACAATCAAGCAGATCTTGCCAACAAAATCGCATTCTTTTACCGCATGAACCACATCCACCCCAAACCAAGGGCGACCAGCGGGAGTTTGAATGAGAAAAGGAGAGTAAAACAACCGCTCAAACAAATTATACATATTCATGAGTTCGCTTTCTATTTGAGATTATCAGATTCCACATCAAGTATGAGCAATATGCGATCCAGATCATCCAAAGACAAATAGCTGATTTCGATTCTTCCTTGAGTGGCAGTTGTAGGCTTGATCCGCGAAATTGCGCCCAAGGCTTCGGTTAGCCTGTCTTCAAGCGCTTTGATCTGCGGATCAACAGGCTGAGGACTTTTCGTAACAGGAGGTTTTGGCTCGGAGAGACGGCGCGCCAGCTGCTCGGCTCCACGCACCGACAAATCCTCCGCAAGAATCGCTTTATGAAGACGATTTTGCCTTTCGGTTGAATCCAAGGATAGAATCGCCCGCGCATGACCGGCGGAAATTCTCCCAGCCTCGATATCGCGCTGGATCGCCGTTGGCAGCTTCAGGAGACGAAGCGCATTGACCACCGTCGTGCGCGCCTTGCCGACCTGCTGCGCGATCGTTTCATGGGAAAGATTATACTTTGTGACTAGCGCATGATAGGCACGAGCTTCTTCCATGGCGTTCAGGTCTTCGCGCTGGAGGTTTTCGATGAGCGCGATTTCCAGCTGTTGTTGACTCGTAATATCCTCAACAATCACTGGTACCGTATCGAGCCCAGCGATTTTCGCGGCCCTGAAGCGACGTTCGCCTGCTACTAATTGATAGCGAGAGCCGATTTTCTTAACAAGAAGCGGCTGAAGAACACCATGGACTCGGATAGAGGCGGCTAATTCCTCCAGCCGTTCATCGTCGAAATATTGCCTGGGCTGACTTGGATTAGGATCTACCAGCGATAATGGCGCCATTTGGACCATTAACGAAGTCTTGCCTGGCGTGCCATCATCAGATCTGCTATCAGGCGCTTGGGGTACCGGCATTTGTGGAGTCTGAGGCTGTTGCGGCTGTGTTCTCACCGGTATTAGCGCTCCGATTCCCTTCCCCAATGCCTTCCTTTTCTCCGCTGCCATCGGTTATCTCCTGACATAGACGAATATAAGCTTGAGAACCTGGAGATTTGAAATCATATAGAATGATCGGCTTTCCAAAGCTGGGGGCTTCACTGATACGAATATTACGGGGTATTATTGTCCTGAATACTTTTTCTTTGAAAAAGGAACGAGCTTCATCCGCTACCTGGCCCGAGAGGTTGGTTCGGACGTCAAACATCGTTAAAAGCACATCTACTTTGGACAAGCCTGGGTTGAGATTATTTTTTACGCGCTCAATCGTATCCAGCAACAAAGAAATTCCTTCGAGCGCATAGTATTCGCATTGGAGAGGAATGATCACGCGATCTGCGGCACAGAGCGCATTGATCGTCAATAATCCCAGACTCGGTGGAACATCAATCAGGCAATATTGGTACTGCTGAACATGATCTTTTATCGCCTCTTTCAATTTATTATGCCTATTGGGAACATCAACCAATTCAACTTCAGCGCCAATCAACGCAATATTGGCTGGCAAACAATCAAGTTGCTCCAATTCCGTATGAAGGAGGATGCTTTCGAAAGCATCATTGCCCAGGATCAGATCATAAACAGTCTTAGGCGCTTTGTTTTTTTCGATTCCCAAGCCGCTGGTGGCATTTCCTTGAGGATCGCAATCAATCAATAGGACTTTTTTCTTGGCTGCAGCCAGACATGCCGACAAGTTTACGGCCGTCGTTGTTTTTCCAACGCCTCCTTTCTGATTCGCTATGGCAATGATTTGAGTCATCTATAGAGTCCCCTTAACGATGGGCATGATTTTTCTAGCGCGGTGGCTTTACGGAGACTTGATTCCGAGTCTGTGGGGCGGCGCGTTGTTTCACGTGAAACACGCCACAGAAAGCAAAATACAAAGACGCGCAACTCATAGATTGACTTCCGGGCGAATTCAAGGCTAAAAATCCCCTCAATAACGTTTATTAGAGTTTGCCTGCCATTTTGCCAGCAAAACCAACATTTTTCAAGAGAGGCTTTTTTATGCGATCCTCATTCTATCACTCTTGTTTAATATTCATTGCTTCATTTGTTCTGCTCACTGCTTCTGCCCTGCATGGAAAAGATGCTGGCTATAATACGATAGATGCATGCATAAAGAGCAAAGAATATGATGCCGCCATCAAACTCATAGATGAACGGATTGTATTGGAAGCGCAGTCCGAGGCTTTGCTCTATCGAAAATCCGTCTGCTTCTATCATCAGAAATCCATTGATAAAGCCGGTGAGATGATTGGCAGTCTTCTTTCCCTGAATTCAAAAGAACCTGCGTATTATAACCTTGCCGGCGCTATTTTGCTGCAGCAAGAAGATTTTTCTGAAGCAATCACATGCTTTTATAAGAGTCTGAAAATAAATTCCAACGATCCCGATGTTTGGATGAATCTGAGCTATACCATGCGCAGAAGGCTTTATGCTCCTCCAATCTCCAAGTACCTGGCAGTGCTTGGCAAGCAATTCGATAAAAATCTCGGTTACAAAATAATGATGGCCGAATTCGATCTGTCATTCAATCGCCCGTCCAGTTTCCAAAAAATCCTTTCCGAAGTAAGCGATGAGCAGATTGCAGAACCATATCTTAAGAGACTATCCCTTTATGCCAGGCAATGGAGCGATATCAAACTGGACAGAAGCTTGTTATTAAAGATTAAACTGAAGACTGGAGAAAATGATGGCATTCAGAATTTGATTAGCAATGACGAAACATGCCTGAGATTGATCGAACAGCTAAAAGATTCAAGGAAGTCAACAGCTGCGGACATGACCTCGAAGGATAATGCTCCTCAATCTAACAACGCCTCGCGTTTCATTCCTCAACTTTCTACCAGCCCTATTAATCCTTCTCCCAATGAAGAGTCACTCCCTTCATCTGCTCTTTATCACCTTCCGTTTCCTTATGCGGAAGCAAGATGTTGTGCTCAAAGCGTTTCTGTTGGATCGCACGAAAGCAGGATGCAATATGCAGTGGACTTCTATCTCAAGCCTGGTACTCCGGTTTGCGCAGCTCGCTCAGGGCAGGTGGTCAGCCTATGTCAAAGCAACGAACCTCAAAACTATACAGATTATGGGGCGATGATCGTCATTGCGCATACTGGAGGCGAGTATTCCAGATATTTTCACCTCGCTGAAAACTCAATAAAAGTTAAGATTGGACAATCGGTAAAGTTTGGTCAAATAATTGCGCTTGCTGGTCTAACATCAGTAACGCGTTATCCTGTGCTTCATTTTGAGGTGGCGAAGCAAACAATTTGGTGGAACATACTCATGCCACCGCCATATATCTCATGGAAGAGCATTCCGTTTAAGTTCTCAGAACTATCGGAAATGAAAGAAGAATTAGGCGTGCCAATTGCAAATAGGTGGTACGTCAGCAAAAATGAATAAATTTTCGACAATTTTTTATATTGTATATTATGTGCTATTTTTTAGTCTATTAAATCTAGTTTATTAAGCTTTTTGTCTATTATATCTAATTCTATCAAAATCTCAGATCGGTTAATATTTATGTCATCAAAGCCGCCTGCCTTGATGATATAGCTGCATATTTCATAGCCGCATTTAGTCCTTGATATGAATTCTTTCAATGACTGGAATCCTCCCCCTTCTTTCCTGGCATCTAAAATCCTCTGTATCATTACCTCCGACATATTTTTTATGTTTCGCAACCCTATTCGGATCCATCCCTGTGCTTTCGATCTTTCTCCTTCAGTAGGATTATCCGGATTCAATTCCATTTCTGTTTTTGCCGTGCAATCTGCCAGGCTTTCGTTGACGCTGGGCTGCAATACCCTCAATCCCATTCGCCACGCCTCAGAGACATAAGCCCCAGCGGAATAGAATCCGCCGCCATTGGAAATGACCGCTGCCAGAAATTCGGCGGGATAGTGCGCCTTGAGCCATGCCACCTGAAATGACAGCACTGCAAAAGCCGCTGAATGCCCTTTGCAAAAAGAATATCCTGAAAAGGACTCTATCTGCCGCCAAATCTCTTCCGCTTCTTCGTCATCTATGCCTTTTCGCAGGCAGGAGTCCTTAAATCGGTCAGCCAATTCCTTCAGGTTCTCATGTCCGCGCGTTTTTCCGGACATGGCCCGGCGCATCAAATCGGCGTCGGCCAGCGTCAGCCCGCCGATCTCATGCGCGACTTTGATGACGTCTTCCTGGTAAATCATGATGCCAAATGTTTCATCCAGCAGGCGCCGCATTTGTGGCGATTCATCGCGCCCGCGATCGGGGTTTCGATATCGCCTCAAAAACTCCTGCATCATACCAGACTCGGCGACGCCCGGGCGAATGATGGAGCTGGCGGCAACGACATCGCGGTAGGATTCGCATTTCATGCGGGCGAACAATCCGCGCATCGCAGGGCTTTCGATGTAGAAACAGCCGATGGTCTGTCCCGTGCGAATGATCATGCGCGCGCCGGGATCTTTTTCGAGGCGCTCCAGATCGTCCAAGATATCCAAATCATTATTCATCTCTGTTTTTTTTGTGTCGGGCGCCGGCTTGCGCGCCGATAAGCCTGATAACAAGACAACCAAAGAGGCCGCCTGCGGAAATGAGTACACACAACCATGGAAACCATGGGCCGTGTTTCACATAAAATGTGATTTGATCCTCCGGCCAAATATTTCCAAACAGATTTGCCATCTCGTTGAGTTTGCTGGCTTGAATGATTTTTCCCGATGGCGAGATGAAGCAGGAGATTCCGGTGTTGGCGCATCGGCATACCCAGCGGCGCGTCTCCACGGCGCGGAAGACGGATTGAATCCAGTGTTGAGCGGGACCGCTTGAGTTTCCATACCAGCCATCATTGGTGATCACGATCATGAATTGCGCCCCGTTACGCACGGACTGCCGGAAGAGATACGGCATGGTGGATTCAAAGCAGATAACGATTGAGAATCGTGGCTGTTTGTTTTCGCTCTCTGCAGATTGGCCGCACAGCGTGAAAACTTTGGATTCTTTTCCGCGGTCGAACGAACCTAACTCCAACCCAAGTTTCTCGATGAAGGGAATATATCGCAGGTAAGAGAAATCCTCACCGCATGGAACCAGATGAATCTTGTCATAATATTGAATGGAGCGTTCATCATCCGATCTGAAATAATAGGCGGTGTTATAGTTTTCCTTGGTTCTATTATCGCTGCCCATAACCACCCGGCTCGATCCCATGACAATCGGCAATTTCCACCGGTCAATTTTTTTCTCGATCATCCCCGTATATCGCTGATGGAGATTAAAGAAATAATCCGGGATTGTGGTTTCGGGCCATATTATCAGGCGAATGGGATCTCTCTCAGTTTCCGTCGAGGCCGTTGATGCACTGGTTGCGCTTACTTCATGACGCGCCAATGCCTGGTCCGTCTGCTTGATGGTTTCCAGCGCGTCTTCATCCCACATCTTATAGGCCTCAGCCTGATTTTCTTCCATCAGATTGTAGCTCGTCCATTTCCTCATCTGCGCAATGTTGTGCTGGATCATCAAAACGCCAATTTTTGAGTCCTGCTTCGTTTCAACGCTCGGCGGCTCTGACAGCAATGGCGCCAGATTCCAGATCGCCAAAATAATTGCGCAGCAGGCGCCCGCTTCGGCCCAGCGCCATACTTTATTTTTCCATCCCATCCCGAACAGTGCGCGAGCCAGCGCATAGTTGCAGAGGACAATCAGATAAGAGAGCGCGCCCGTTCCCGTGATGGAAACGATCTGTATCAGCGAGAGGTTTTGCCACTGAGTGTGCGACAGGACGCCGAATGGAAAGCCCAACTCGCTCGACGAACGGATGGATTCGAGCGTGACCCACCACGCGGGAACGAGAGCAATCGCCCATCGCGGGAATTTATTCTGAAGCGCCCCAATCCCGAGCGCAAAGACGCCCGCATAGATCGCGGAAATCGCCGCCAGCAACACGATCCCGAACACCACGGCCCCCACATAGACATCAGAGATTCGGTTTCGGAAATGCCAGGCGCAATAGCAAAGCGGAGAGTGCGGTAGCGGCGTATTCCCACTTGCCCTGCCGCAGGTCCTGCCAATCCGGCGCCAGCCATTGGATAGTTTTTTTAATTTTTGCGAAGATCATTAAGGTTATTTGCTGACCGTTCTCAGGCGCTCTTCAAATGTTCCATGCGGTAATCATTATTGGGAAACGCCGGGAAGTGTCGCCGAGTCATTTCCGCCAGGCGCGATATCGTCCGCTCATCGAATTGCTCCTTGAGCGCTTCGAGTGTGCAGTTGGTGGTCATGATAATGGGCTTATCCGTTTCGTAGCGGCCATTGATCACCAGATACAATCGGTCGCAGAGCCACTTGCTTTTGTCGCGGATCGGATCGAGGATGCGTCCTTCCACGCCCAAATCATCCAGCACGAGGATGTCAACGTCGCGCGTCTCATCAATCAGTTCCGATTCATCGGGACCCGACGTGGCGCCATAAGTGGAGCGGATTTCTTTCAGGAACTCCGGCACATTGCAGTAAAGGCCCGTATATCCCTGTGCGATGATTTCACGCAGCATCCCCAGTGCGACGTGCGTCTTGCCCGAGCCGACGCTGCCTTCGAGTTTGACGCCGTCTATCTGCTCGCCCTTGTGCGTGCAAAAGTAGCTGATATAATCGCGCGCGGCCTTGACGACTTCCTTCCGCGGTTTGGTGTCCGCCGTGAATCCATTGAGCGATTTATCAAGGAATTTTTTGGGAATGCCCGCCTGGCGCAGCCGCGCCTTGAATAAATCCCCCTTGATCTCATCCGCCGAGATTGTCATCCACGGCTTGACTTCGATGATCGGTTCGGCGGCGGCCGTCGCATTGCTGTTTTCCGGTTGGTTCATTTCTCGCTCCTCTTTCGCTCCGCCAAATATTTCATGGCGTCTTTCAGCGACGGCTTTTGCGTTTGCGCAATCAGGCTGAAAGCGGCGCGAATGGCTTCGACCGGAAACCGTCCGGCCAACAGGCTTAGCTCGTCAAGGACAAATGAATTGATGCGCAATCCAAAGGTGTCGAGATACGCGTCCACCACTTGCTGTACTTGGTTCTCGGCGATGGGACCATGCGTCGCCGTCTCATCCAAATAGCGCAGGCGTTCGGGCTTATGACCGGAGCGCTCCCTTAGTTTTGCGCGAATTTGGTCCGCATCCATGGGCGGACTGAACGGCGTCAGAAACTGGAACATCGCCTCTTCTTCTTCATGCTCCGGCATGTAGAAACGCAGCATCTTTTCTTTGCGCAGGCCTTCAATGACGCGCCCGGCGACTTTGACTTCGACGCCCGCGCCTTGCGCGACGGCTTTGAGAGAGATGGTGAATACGCCCGGACGCTCGTTTGTGGCGGCGTCAGTCTCGATTAGTTTTTTGAATACCGGCCAGGCGCCTTGGCGGATTTTTTGGCTTAAATATTCCGGATACCCGGCGATTTCAAGCCAGAGAGGCGATTCGGCGACAGGCTCGTCAAGGATACGAGGCATAAAATGGAATCAATGTAAAATGAAAAATGAGAAATGAAAAATGAGAAATGAATTAACCGCGAAAGCAATAAACAAAGCGCGTTGTCTTGCACAGTACCGAAAAACAGAGACTAGGATTTCTTCAAACTCCATCTGCAATAATATGCTGCTTCGCTGTGCGCTATCCGCGCTATCCGCGAAATCCGTGGTCAGATTTCAACCACGGATTTCATGGATAACGCGGATTGCAATGCACGACAATCTGTTGTTGTTTGGCGTGCGAGAAGGGGCAAAAACTTTTCGTTCCTCCATGACTCGCCACCAGGATGGTGGCGCTCCCAGTGGCGCTCCTAGTGTTTCCGCGTCTACTATCTCAGAGACTTGGTGGTGATGAGCAGCGCGGATGCTTCGCCTCGTTCAAGGGCATTGCGGGCTTGTTGATAGTAGAACTCAACGCGACCTGGTTGATTCAATGCTGTGGCGCAGGCGCCCAATAGAAAAAGTCCATCCACATTTTCCGGTGCGCGCTCATTCAATTCAGCCGCTACTTTTTGGGCTTCGGCGTATTGTTTTTGCTGATAGAACGTGGCCGCCAATTGCGTGAGAAGCCGCGGCGAATCGGGCTGCATCCAGCGCGCCTTTTCGATCAGCTGTATGCATTCGCCCGCCTGTCCCTTGCGCCGCGCAATGCTGGCGCATTGCAGCGTGAAGTCCACCGATCCGAACGCCTGCTCCGCGCGTTGCGAGTCCGCATCCGCCGCCGGAACGTTTCCGCTTTCGAGAAACGCGCCCGCCCGTTGCGCCCGCGCCAGAGTATTGCCCGGGTTAAGCTCCAGCGCTCGCGTCAGCCACTCGATACGCGACTCGGAGCCTGATGGGAACTGCAAAGCCCGCCCGCGCGCCAGCTCGCTGCCTGTTGCGTGAAACCATACTGCCAATAACGTCAAACATGAACCGATGAGAAGAAGAGGAGCAAAATAATTACGCAGCATGAAAAAGCAATCCTGAGACGATAAATAATTGTTTTTCGGAATCGTCTGGCAAATCCTAAAAGATTTCCGGAATCTGAAGTTTGAGCCAATTCATTACCTTATCGGCAATCATTCTGGCTTCTCGTGCATCCGCTTCAGAAGGCATAGCTCTGATATCAGGGTAGCGGATTTCAACCGCATAAGGCATAATAATGGAAAGGTCTTGTCTAAAGTTTTGCGCTTCAGGACATAGGAGCGAAATTCTTTCCAAAATAGCGAGTAAATCGTGCGTAAGTGGATATGCTTTATTCCTTGATACGAGATATGCCTTGAGCAACTTCTCCACCGCTTGCTGACAATGAAAACAAACCGTATCGAAGGGAATCTGATCCGAACGCAAATTGTTATCTGCATTGAGCAGATCATTATTTGCTTTGGCCACCCATTGTCGAGCTAGGAGAATTTCAGCGTTCATAAAGAATTTTCCCTTCACGCAATGCGGTTGACACAAAAGAGAGGGATGTGCCTTTCGCCTCTGCAATTTCGTCTGGCGTATAGACAAGCAAATCCATGGAAAAAGGATAGGGGTTAAACATCTGATAAAGCGCGCGGCTTCGCTTAAAGCGCGGCTGATCGCTTTTGGCAATAATCAACAAATCAACATCGCTATTTTCTGTTGCCTCTCCACGCGCATAAGACCCGAACAAAATTATGCGATCCGCATTGGCTGCAATCCCAATGCGCTTTGCAACTTTATGAATTTCTCTAATATCAATCATTTTTCAGAATAAATCCTGGCTATTTTTTGCTGTGATGCCAGCGCATTGGCAAGCGAAAAAGCAATCTACCACTCCACCCCCGCCATCACGCAATTGATTCCACTGCCGATCCCCAAGAGCATGACCTTGTCGCCGCGCTGGACCAATCCCTTTTCGCACGCCATCATCATCGTGATCGGCCACGAAACTGTTCCCATATTGCCCAGGAATTCGTATGTCGAAAAATCTTTGGCGCGGTCAACGCCCATCGTTTCATAAAGCAGCCGCGTATGCGCCGAGCCGACTTGATGCGAAAAACAGCGGAGCACCTGCTCGTTGCTCCAGCCCAGTTCTTTTTTTGCTTCGGCCCACGTGGCGCCAGCCAGCGCGCAGCCTTTGATCATCAGCTCTTCGGACCCCGTGCGCATCAGCGGACGGCTGCCGGCGCCCATGCCCATGTCCATATCGCCGCGGCACAAGTCGTTGCCCGAAGTATCGGCGCGCGCCACGGCCGCCACCAGGCGATGTCCCTGTGGCGCCAGGTCCTTGTCCGCGACGATGATTGCCGCCGCGCCCGCGCCGATCGTCAGCGAGGCGAAAGAATCCTTGAATGATTTGCGAGTGATCGAAGTGTCCGTCAGCAGGTGATGCATCGTCGCCTCGAACAGCGGTCCGCCGTTTTCGCCCGCCACGACAATGCCCGCCTTGATTTGCCCCAGTTCGATCCGGTTGGCGACGTCCAAGATTCCATTGAGCATCCCCAGACACGCGTTGGACAAGTCAAAGTTGATGGCCTCGGGCGGCAACCCGAGGATATGATGAACGATCGTCGAGGTGGCCGGTTCGAGGCAATCCCTGCAAACCGATGTGTGGATCAGGCAGCCGATCTGATCGCGCTTGATCGCCGAAGCCGCCAGGGCTTGTTCGGCGGCGCGCGCGGCCACTGCGCTGGGCTTGACATCCGGAGACCATAGCCGCCGCTCGCGGATGCCCGTCATCAATTTCAAGCGTCCGTGCGGCAGCTTCAGCCGCTCATACAGCGGCGTCAGACGCGCCTCAATTTCGTCCGAAGTCACCACGCGCTCCGGCAACTCGTAACCGAACGATTCAATGTAAGCCCGAGAGTATTTCATAATTTTGAATGTAAAATGTAATATGAGAAATGAGAAATTGAAAATGGAAGCAAGCGAGTTAACCTCTTATCTCGCCGTGAACGATAACATCTTGTCGTTCGATGAGGCCGCAGTATAATCCGTGCTAATCCGCCCGATCCGCGTCATCCGTGTTCTATTCCAATTTAGTTTTTGTTATAGAACACGGATGGGGCGGATCGGGCGAATCATCACGGATTTTCAGCATCACACATGGATGGCATTAAGATGCCATCCAATTGATCACAAAGATTTGCGGTCGGTTTGTTTCCCGACCCCTGGCCCCTAATCCCTGACCCCCGATCCCTGACCCCTGGCCCCTGCTGTCTCACAACCACTTCACCACTGCCTCCCTGCGATGAACGAATCTTTGGAAACGATGCTTGGGGTAGCCAAACGTCGCGCAGGCATAAACCCGATGGTCAGGAGGAATTCCCAAGAGCCCCAGCAAATCGGGAAAATGCCGGATCAAAACTTCCGCGTTGCCATTGATGCATGAGCCTAGCCCGAGCGATTCGGCCAGCAATACCGCGTGGAACAGCGCATAGCAGCAATCGTCCTTGGGTGTGGCGCCGATGGCGGGCGCATGAATAAACAGGATCACCGGCGCGTCGAAAAAAAGCGGATCCATTCCCGTTTCGCGCTGGCGCAGCGCGCGGTCAAGGCTGCGGCGAATTCTCACGTCGCGCACGCGCGGATCGAACAGCAGCCCGACGACAAATCGCCAAAGCGGATTATGCAGTTTGCGTTTGGCGCGCTGCATCCGCTCGAATGCCGCCTGCGTGAAAGAGCGCCGCGCCTCGGGCGATTGCAGAACCACGAAATGAAAAGGCTGCTCGTTCTTGCCGCTGGGGGCGTAGCGCGCCAGATCAATCAAGCGTTCAACGATCTCCCGCTCCACCTCGCGCGTTTCATATCGGCGCTGGCTGCGGCGCGCGCGCAAAAAATTCGCCACCATCTCCGGCGGCGGCAAGAGCGTCGGAATGATCTCGGAAGGCAGGCCCTGCGCGGTTTCCAACGCTCCGTTCGGGCAGATCGCGACGCAATGGCCGCACTCCATGCATCGCGTGCCGCTGATGAGGATGCGGCCATCTTCCAGCGTGATGCCGCCGCGTCCGCACTCCTCGACGCACAAGCCGCAAACATTGCAGCGCTCTTTATTGACGGCGATGGGTTTCATGTTCGTGCGGAGAGCATAAGGCGCTTACGCGCAAGACGCCAACGGAAAAACCGCCGCGATCGTACAAGCCACGCAGGCGCCTAATAGTAGGCAGCTCCGCTCCGTCGGGCGGCCTTGGAGCGCGATAGCCGCCCGACGGAGCGGAGCGGCCTACTATTCGGCGCTGTCAAAGAAAGCCTTTGAAACCTCCCAGTACATGATCTAGTCTTTTGAAAAATCACAACCCGTGGTTAGTTTGAAAAAGGAAATGACTATGCCCTCGCCCCAGGCATGGCGTTGCGAGGTTTGCGGATATGTGCATCGCAGCCCTGACGCGCCGGAGGAATGTCCCGTCTGCGGTGCCTCGAAGCGGGAATTCGCAGCGTATAGCGAACCGTCGCCAGGCGCTTCGTCCGAGGCCCAGGCATCCAAGTGGCGCTGCATGGTCTGCAATTATGAGCACTCCGGCGCCGAGCCGCCCGCTGAATGTCCGGTCTGCGGGGCATTGAAGGATTCCTTTGAACCTGAAAACCAGGAAACAATTTTTCCCGCCGCGGCCGCTGGTTTGGCAGGAGTGGCGCGCATCCTGGTCCTCGGAGCGGGAATCGCCGGTGTTTCCGCCGTTGAATCGCTGCGCCGGCGCCTGCCCGAAGCCGAAATCACCCTGGTCTCGAAAGAAACCGAACTCCCATACTATCGCCTGAACCTGACGCGGTATCTGGCCGGCGAAATCGGCGAAGAGGATTTGACGATTCATCCGGAACGCTGGTATCAGGAAAATCGCGTGACCTTCCTTCGCGGCGCCGAAGTCTCCGAATTGATCCCCGACAAACACGTCGCGCAATTGCTGGATGGTTCGTTGCTCGCATTCGACAAGCTCATCCTGGCGATGGGCGCGCATCCATTCATGCCTCCTTTTGCCACCGGGCATTGGGAAGGTCTGACGCCGCTGCGCACAAAAAAAGACGCGCATTACATCCTCGAGCGCCTGACGCCCGGGATTCCGTGCGTTTGCATCGGCGGCGGATTGCTCGGTCTGGAAACGGCAGGCGCCTTGGCGCGGCGCGGCGCAAAGGTGACGGTCTTGGAAGGGCATGAATGGCTCATGCCCCGCCAATTGAGCCCCCTGGCTGGCCGGCGGCTCGAACAGTGGCTCAATGGCTTGGGAATCGCGGTTCGCAAACAGGCGCGAACGAAACAAATTCTCGGCCAGGGGCGCGTGAGCGGCGTCTTGCTGGAGAATGGAGAGACAATTCCCGCCGAGCTGGTTGTGATCGCGGCGGGCATCCGGCCCAACACACATCTGGCTCGCCGGGCCGGCTTGGAAGTCGCTTCAGGCGTCGTGGTTAATAATCACCTTGTAACGTCGCATCCCGACGTCTTGGCGGCGGGCGACGTCGCCGAGCATAACGGCGTCGTTTACGGCGTCTGGGGGCCTTCGCAATTTCAGGGAGGCATCGCGGGCATGAATGCGCTGAGCCCGGCGGCGCAGTTTGGCGGCATTCCAAGGTCGAATGCGCTCAAAGTCCTCGGGATCGAGGTTTTCAGTATCGGTCTGCTGCAGCCCGAAGACGCCAGCTACTCGGTGATTGAAGAAGATCGCGACGAAGCTTATTATCGGTTTGTCTTTTACGATGGCCGCCTGGCGGGAGCGATTTTGGTGGGCGATGCTTCGTCTGCCGGCGTCATCAAAAAAGCGATTGAAGGCAGAAGAGACCTTTCCTTATTGCTGCAAGGGCAGGCTCATGCAGCGGACATCATTGCCCACTTGGAGAATCAATAGAGTTTTTTCCATGCGCAGGTGTAACCTTTGGGCGAATGGGGTGTATATAAAAAAGGGAGAACTGTTATATGCCACAGCCTGTAAAACTGACATTGGCTATTATACTGGTGATCGGCGGAGTGGCCTTTGCCTATTTCCAATATAAAAAAGCCACCATAATTCCTGTTGCGCCCCGGCCGACCATTCTATCAGAAGCGGCTTCTTCACCCTCTTCCGGGCCTTCGGTATCATCGTCCATCATGGAGCATGTGACCAGCAATCCGATGCTGCTCGGGCTTCAAGCGCCGAATCCAGAAGAACGGGCAAAGATCCGCGAAGAACTCCTCGGCCAGCTTTCGCTGACGGCGGATCAGCGCGTCAAGCTGGATGAAATCGAAAAAAAATACGAAGGCAAATCCGAACGAGAGTCCTGGATGGATCGGATGAAGGCTGACGGCGCAGTCCTGACGCCGGAACAGCGCCAGAAAGCCGGAGATTTCATTCAGAATCAGTTTCGGCAGCGCATCCAGAATAGCCTGCAAATCCTGCCTCAGAGCGAACGAGATAAGTTCATGAGCAAGTTTGACGAGCGCGCGACAGAGTGGCGAAAGAGGATCGAGAAAGAGGTTGGGACCGGGCAAGATGGGGGAGCGCCAAAGAACTAATATGAAAACAATCTTCCAGTTGATTAAGCCCGACAGGCGGGGTTTTACTCTGATTGAAATCCTGATTGTGGTGGCGATCATTGCCATTTTGTCCGGGATTGCGATTCCCAATTTTCTCGAGGCCCAGACCCGCAGTAAAGTCGCCCGCGTCAAAGCCGACTTGCGTACCATCGCCATGGCGCTCGAAGCTTACCAAGGCGATCATAGCATCTATCCGCCCAGCACGATGATGCCCCTTTTTTTGCGGCTGATACCGCTGACAACGCCCGTAGCATATATCAATAGTGTGCCGCAAGACGTGTTCAAGGCCCAGGACGCAAGCGCAGGGCCTTGGCGTCTGATGGGAAATTATGCCTATGGCGCGATGCCAACCGACGCAGAAAACCGTTGGGCGTTGGCGAGCGTCGGTCCGGATTTGCAGCCGAATTTTTATCCCATCATGCTCTATCCCGGCTGGTCCGATAAAATCTGGGAGAATCCCGCAAGCGGCTATACCTATATCCGTTACGATCCGACGAATGGTACGCTCAGCATCGGCGACATCTGGCGTGTCAGCGACCACCACATGGAATGACGGCCATTAAGGTTTCATAATCCGTGGATGAACCAAATGGAACAGCAAAGCGCCTTAATTGAACAAAGCAAGTCAAAAAAGGCTGATTTTTAGCAAGGCAATAGCCATAATTCAGAGGCATGTTTTTCGCTAATTTCTTTGTAAGCACGGTGGAGTTTTTTTCTCCGCAATGGGTCAAGCGTTATCCAGAAAAGAACCTTTAGTTAAAGGAGTGTACGTATCATGCCACAGTCAGTGAAATTCACACTAGCGATTGCATTGGTTATAGCTGCAATCATCTTCGGCTATTACCGTTACACGCAAGCCAGCCCGACTTACCAGGCGGCGAGATTGCAGGCGATGGAAACAACAGCGAGTTTGGCACAGGCTGCCGATGCCGGGATGGACATGGAAGATCGCCGGGGTCCTACGGATGAAGAGAGGACCAAGATGCGCGAAGATATGAATGCCGCTATTGGGTTGACTCCGGAACAGCGCACCAAGTTGGAGGAGATTGACAAGCAATTCAAAGACAATCACACGCGGGAATCCTGGCAGGCGCGTCACGAAGCTCAAGACAAGGTTCTCACGCCAGAGCAGAAACAAAAGCAAGGTGATTTCTTTCAAACTCAAAGAGCCAACTTCCAGAAGTCTATGCAGGATCGTCTAGCTAAACGGATGAAGACATTATCGCCTGCGGATCAGGAGGCGTATAAGAAGAAAATGGCGGAGCGCCGAGGAAATCACGGCGGGCGTGGCGGCGGTCCTGGCGGCCCAGGCGGTCCTGGTGGCGGAACGCCTCCACCGGTAGGAGTTCCACCCATTCCGGGTGGCGGAAATCCTCCCCGCGTCCAGTAAACAATCAAGCGGCTATATTATTTATAATGAGGTAATATATTCATGCGCAAAAAACTGCATGTATTGTGCCAAACGTCCGGATTTACATTGATTGAGCTGCTGATTGTCATCGCAATCATCGCCATTTTGGCTAGTATCGCGATACCTAATTTCCTCGAAGCTCAGACACGCAGTAAAATTACCCGCGTCAAATCCGACCTGCGTACTATCGCCATGGGGCTTGAGGCTTATTTCACAGATAATAATATCTATCCGCCCTGCCACTTGGCTCCTTCACGATTTCGACGCTTGGTGCCGTTGTCAACTCCCATCGCGTATATCTCCTCTGTTCCTCATGACATATTTCAGACTGTTGACCCAAACGCCGGAAGCTGGCGCAGGCGCGGTAACTATGGGTATGGTTCCATGCCTATTAATATGGAGAGTCGCTGGTGCCTGGTAAGCGACGGACCAGATCTTATCGCTAATGCATCGAGATCGCAGATTCAAGACTATCCCGGATGGGATGGCTCTGGCTGGACGGATCCGACTGGCAATAATCCATTTCTGGGCAAAATTTGGGATAATCCTGATCCCGCATGCCCTTTTCAATACTACCGTTACGATCCCACCAACGGCACGATCAGCAGCGGCGACATCTGGCGCGTCAGCGATCATACGATGGAGTAACCTGCACGTCCTTCATGCCTTTTGTCTGTCAAGCTTGGCTGGCAACAGAGCTTGACACGAGCCATATTATTACCCATACTTTCCCTGTCGCGATTAAGGCGCAAAAACGCTTTATTGCGAGAAGGCTTATGACATCTGCGAGATTTGAGTGGGACGATAACAAGGACGCGGAAAACCAGATAAAACATAATGTTGCTTTTTCAGTTGCGCAGCTGGCGTTTCTTGATCCGCTTCGCATCATTGCCGAAGACACCAAGCATAGCCAAATTGAAAAGCGCTATTATTGTATCGGCAAAGCGGGCGAAGAAATACTCACTGCCCGCTTTACTTATCGCGAAGACATCATTCGAATCATTGGCGCTGGATATTGGCGGAAAGGAAAGCATCTATATGAGACAATCAATAGTGAAAAAAAATAACGGCAGACAAGTTATTTATACAGATGAACCTCTGAATTTAAAGCCAGTAGTGGATTTCCTTCCGCCTCCGGAGGATTTGATTCTGAAGGACGACACTGTGAAAATAACGATAGGTCTAAGCCGCAAGAGTGTGGATTTTTTCAAGAAGTCCGCCGGGCGGCAAGGCGGCAAATATCAAGCCATGATTCGCAAAGTCTTGGATCTTTATGCGGCAAAACATCATGCATAAACATGATTCATTCATTCCCGCATGATTAAGCCTTTTTATGGATGAACGCAGAGCCGGACAGTGTTGGGATGCGAATGCCGAAGCATGGACAACGCTGGCCCGCATGGGCTGCGATGTTTATCGTGACCGGGTCAATACGCCGGCTTTCATGGCGATGCTGCCGGACGTCAATGGGCTGCATGGGCTGGATATCGGATGCGGCGAAGGACACAATACGCGTCTGGTGGTCTCACGCGGCGCCCGCATGACGGCGTTGGATTACTCGCTCCGTTTCATCCGCGCGGCCTGCGCCCCTCCTGATACTCCCAAGACTGAAAATCATATTGGCTATCTTCAAGCAAGCGGCCTTGCGGCGCCTTTCCGCGACCGCGCCTTTGATTTCGCCATCGCCACCATGAGCCTGATGGACATGCCGCGCCAGGAAGAGGCGATCGCGGAAGCCTGGCGCGTCCTCAAGCCCGGAGGATTTTTCCAGTTTTCAATCTGCCATCCCTGCTTTCAAACCAATAAGTGGCGCTGGATTTTGGATAAGCAAGGAAATCGGAAAGAGCTCGTTTGCGGCGACTACTTCGACGCCGAGCAGGGGCAGATTGAGCACTGGATCTTCAACTCCGCTCCTGAGGAGTATAAGCGGCGCTTCCCCCGGTTTCAAATCCCCCGTTTCCCGCGCACGCTCAGCTTCTGGATCAATACCCTTCTCGAGACCGGCTTTATCTTGGAGCGAATCGCCGAGCCTCACGCCGACCCCGAAACCGTGCGCCAGTTCCCCCAACTCGCCGACACCCGCATCATCGCCTATTTTCTCATCCTCCGCTGCCGCAAGCCAGCGAACGCTTGAATCTGTTTGTAGTTCCACATTTATGTGGCGCTTGTAGTTTCGTCTTCAGAGCTTAAAAAAACTCTTGGAGTGAAGATCGTCTTCGGTTAGCATAACTGTGTTATGCTTGTTGAGCTCTGCTTCAATCGAGCATGCTTTTGCACACTTAAGAAAACCAGCAATCCTTCGCAGAGACGAATCCGCCCTCGGCAGGCTATTTTATAACAAGGAGTCAATCATGAAGCACCCCGCTATGTTTTTCTCAGGACCAACCTGGCTATGTCTTGCCGCGATCACTTTATGCTTTGCAGCTTTCGATAAATCCGCGCAAGCTGTGCCCATAGACCAAGGCCTGGCCGGCTACTGGAAGATGGATGACACGACGGGGACCAAAACCGTGGACTCGTCCGGCGCCGGCAAGGATGGATATACCAGCGGCCCCGTCGTGTGGATAACGACGGGCTATTATCAGGGCGCGTTGCGCTTCAATACCGGAACCTATACGGCTGTTTCGATTCCCCCGCTCGATCTGGGCGGCGCCAATGTGACGATCACGGCATGGATACGGCGCCTGAACCAAGCCGCCACCTCGAACAGCTTGCTGGCCTGCCGCGACACCAATACGAGCGCCGTTTTCGGGATACGCGGTAACACACTGAATTACACATGGAATAATGGATCGTTGTTTTATCAAAATCCCGCGACCTCGCTGACCCTCAATGCATGGACCTTCGTGGCGCTGGCGGTCGAGCCCTCGACGGGAACCATTTATGTATTCAACCCCACCAACCGCTCAAGACAGATCGCGGTCAACAAAGCGGCGCATAATCCCCAGCAGTTTGGTGGAACCACTTATCTGGCGTTCGATCCAGTTTTCAACACTTACTTGCGCTGCGAACTGGATGACGTGCGCGTCTATGATCGCGCGCTCACCATTCCGGAACTGGATTATCTCTCCAGCCTCGGCGGACCGGCCACGGGGCCCAATCCCCCTTCGCCTTCGACAAACGTGACGACAGAACCCACGCTGACCTGGCTGCCAGCCGCCGATGCCCTTTCGCACGATGTTTATTTCAGCACCAATCCCCTCGCGATCCAAAATGCCACCACCGCCTCTCCCGAATATATGGGCAATTTCACCGCCGCTTCTTACCAGCCAGCTCCATTAGCCTACAATCAAATCTACTATTGGCGCGTGGATGAGGTTAGCAGCATTACAATCAAAAAAGGAGCCATCTGGATGTTCACGACCGTCGTAGCGCCTCCCACTGCGGCCACGGTGATCAATCCTCCCGATGGCGCCACCAGCGTCCCTCTGGGCGCAACGCTTTCTTGGACGCCGGGCGCCCGGACGACAACCAATTCCGTCTATTTCGGGACTACGAATCCGCCGCCTCTCATCACAAACCAAACCACCGCCACCTATACGCCCGGCGCATTGATACCGGGCATGACTTATTACTGGCGCATAGACGAACACAACGCCGGCGGATCGGCAGGTGGAGCGGTCTGGTCTTTCACCACGGCGATGAGTCTTCCGGGACAGGCCACCAGGCCAAACCCGGCCAACGGCGCCATTGACATCGCCGGATCGCCCACGCTTTCGTGGACGGCGGGCGCTGGCGCGATGTCGCATGAGGTTTATTTCGGAACGGCCAATCCGCCGGCTTTCATCACCACACAGACTGCGACGGTCTTTGATCCCGGCGCGCTGGCCACCAGCACAACCTATTATTGGCGCATAGACGAGCGAAACATCGCGGGCGTGACGACGGGAACGGTATGGATTTTCACCACCGCCGCCCCGCCGCCCAGTCCGGCCACCAACCCCATTCCGCCCGACGGCGCCACGAATGTCGTGACCACGGGAATTCTTCTCGCTTGGACTCCGGGCGCCGGCGCCACCTCACACGATGTTTATTTTGGAACCAGCATTTCTCTCACCTTCATCGGGAACCAGCCTGCCGCTACATACGATCCGGGCATTCTTATCAGCGGCATGACTTATTATTGGCGCATTGACGAACGCAATGGCAATGGCGTGACCACCGGCACGGTCTGGACCTTCACAGCGCAAAATTATCTGGACCCCATCGCTTATTGGAAGCTCGATGAGACGGCGGGTACCATCGCGAAGGATTCATCGGGCAGCGGCAAGGATGGCCAAGTCACCGGTACCGCCGTCTGGCTGCCGAATGCGGGTTATCTCCATGGCGCCCTGCGCGGAAACGCCACCAACACGGCCACTTCGGTCCCAGCGTTGCGGCTTTACAGCAACTATGTAACGCTTTCCGCTTGGATCAAACGCAACGGGGCGCAGGCCGGCAACGCAGGTATCTTCACCTGCCGTGCCGGCGCCACCGCCACATCATTGCGGATTGTGGTCGGCGGCGCCATCCACTCATTAAGCCTCCTTTGGAACGGCGCAAGCCATAACGCTCCCGCTTTGATTTTACCCGATGTCCAGTGGACATTCGTGGCTGCGACGGTAGAACCCACGCAAATCATCATTTATCTCGGCGGCGCTTCCACACTGACCTCGCAGACAATTCCGGGCGCCTATGCGATCGAGGAATTCGACGCCCCGCTCAGTCTGGGATTCGACGCTACGGGCGCGAATCGCCACTTCAACGGCGATATGGATGATATGCGCCTCTATAATCGCGCGCTGGCGCCTGACGAAATGATTGCGCTCTGGCGTCTAGGCGGCCCGGCGCTGAATCCGAATCCGCCGGATGGCGCCATCAACGTGGGAACCAGCCCGCTCCTGACGTGGTCGCCAGCGCCCACCGCCCTTTTGCACGATATCTATTTCGGGACTGACCTTCTCGCGCTCCAAACCGCGACGACCACTGCGTCCGAGTATCAAGGCGTCGTTGTGGCCCCTGAGCTCCAGATGGCCGCGCTGGACACCAGCCAGACCTATTATTGGCGCGTGGACGAACGCAGCGATTTTGGCGTGCGCGCGGGCGCGGTCTGGCGTTTCACGACCTATCTGCCGGCGCCCGATCCGGCCTCGGCGCCCGATCCCGCCAACGGCGCGGTTGATGTGCCTCTGACGGCGACCTTGTCATGGACGCCGGGCGCGTATGCCGCTAGCCACGATGTCTATTTCGGCCTCACGGATCCGCCGGCATTTATTGGCAATCAGAGCGCGGCTTCATACACGCCGCCGGCGATGGCGCCCGGAACGGTCTATTACTGGCGCATTGACGAAGTCAATCCGAGCAGTACGACGACGGGAACCGTTTGGTCCTTCACCACTATCCTCGTGCCGCCGGGCCAGGCTTCCGCGCCCGATCCGGCGGATGGCGCGATTGATGTGAGCGTCACGGCCACGCTGTCTTGGACGGCGGGCCTGGGCGCGGCATCGCATGACGTTTACTTTGGCACGACCAATCCGCCGCCCTTCCAGGGCAATCAGGCGGGGGTTGTCTTTGATCCGAGCTTGATGGCGCATTCGCAAACCTATTACTGGCGCATAGACGAGCGCAACAGCGCCGGCGTAACCCAAGGCGCCGTCTGGTCGTTCGTGACGGCGCCTCAGCCGCCGAGCCAGGCCGCGCTGCCCAGTCCGGCGAACGGCGCGCAAAACGTCTCCACCACGGCGACGCTCAGCTGGACGCCCGGGGCGGGCGCCGCGAGCCATGATATCTATTTTGGGACCACAGATCCGCCGCCCTTCCTGGCTTCGCAAACGTTGGCCGCGTTCGATCCGGGATTCCTCCAGGGCGGGGCCACGTATTACTGGCGCGTGGATGAGCGCAACGCCGGCGGCGCGGCGCAGGGCGCGCTCTGGACGTTCCAGACGGCGCTCGACTTGGGGCCGGTGGCTTATTGGAAGCTGGATGAAACAACCGGCGTCGTCGCATACGATTCATCCGGCAACGGCAAAAACGGCGACGTGCTGGGAGGCGCCGTCTGGTTGACAACGGGCGGCGTTTATGGCGGCGCGATCCAGCTGAATGGAACGGATACGGCGGTTTCGATTTCTGCGCTGAACCTGAACAGCAACCATGTCACGATCTCCGCCTGGGTCAGGCGCAATGGGACGCAGGTGAATAATACGGGTCTGGTTTTTTGTCGCGGCGGCGGCACGATCTCCGGCTTACGCGTGAATGCCAATACATTGCGCTCGACGTGGAACAATGCGAATATTAGCACCACGTTCGTTCCGCCCAACGGCCAATGGGCGCTGGCGGCGATGGTCATCGAGCCTTCCACAACCACGGTTTACCTAATCAGCGCCACGAGTGGTCTGCAAGTCTCCGTCAATGCCACGACGAACGCAATGCAAGCCTTCAACGCCATCACGAATCTGGGATATGACTCCGCCGCGTCCACGCGCCGCCTCAACGGCGGCATGGACGACGTGCGGATCTATAACCGTTCGCTGACGCGCGCCGAAATTCAGGCGCTTTATCTGACCGGCGGGCCGGCCAGCAATCCCAATCCGCCCGACGGCGCCATCAGCGTGACTACGGCGCCCATGCTGACGTGGACCGGGGCGCCGGGCGCCGCCACGCATGAGGTTTACTTTGGGATGGATTATAGCGCCGTTCTCACGGCGACGACCGCTTCGGCGGAATATAAAGGTTCGTTCGCCGCGACCCTTTACACGCCGGGCGTCCTCATTGAGAATCAGACCTATTATTGGCGCGTGGATGAACGCGGCGGATTGGGCGTGACGGCGGGCGCGGTTTGGAGCTTTACCACGGTACCGCTGCTGCCCGATACAGCCGCGCTGACCGTGATCGTGACGCCTCCTTCGGCCTCATGGATTTTTACCGATTCGAGAGGCATACCGCATCCAGGCGGCGGCAATGCGACATTGACGCTCCTGCCTCCGGGCGACGGAACGCTGGTCTGGCAGCCTCTCAGCGGCTACGACACGCCGTTCGTCAATCCGGTGGCTGTGACGTTGTCGAACGGAACGACAACGACGGTGACGGGCGCTTATACTCTGACCCAGGCTTTGTTGACGCAATATCTGCTTGGCCAGATCGCGCTGACCGCCGACCAAAAGGTCGCCGCCGATATCAATCACGACGGCGTCATAGACATCGCGGATTTAATTGCATTGACGCGGCGGTGAGCATGATGAAACAAATTCATCGCAAGTATTCATGAAAGAAAGAGAAGATTATTGCGGACAGGGAAGGCGCCAGCTTTTGGAGTAA
>JAPLSP010000402.1 GCA_026398575.1 Candidatus Sumerlaeota bacterium
TGATCTGAAAAAATCGCTGCATGTCTGCTTCAGCCGGAGCGCAACCGTTCACGATGCTGTATTGATGGATGTAGGCCAGAAACTGGCCTTGTCGTGCGGTCGGGACCGGGTTCATAGCGATTGGTTGCTGTTCGAGTTTGTCCCTCTTCATGGGGTGCAAGTAAGCCTTTCGGTCAAATTTTTTCACTGAAGGCCAGCATGCCACCACTGGGCCTTGCGCCAGTGGAGCGATGATTTTGCTCTAGATTCACGCCCTCGTCTCATTCGTTCGCCACCACTGGGCCTTGCGCCAGTGGAGCGGTGATTTTGCTCTAGCGGCGCCCGCGTTTCTCTCACCGCCACCACTGGGCCTTGCGCCAGTGGAGCGATGATTTTGCCGTAATCAAGCCCATTCATTCCGCCGGTATTACAGAAGTCTGTGCGGCATCGCTCGCTCTATAGATGGCGCCCAAATCCTAATCGCCAAATGTTCCAGCAAAGAAGCCCATTTGAAAGACAGGATCTCTATCCAATGCAAACGCCAAATTATTCAAGAAACATAATGCGACATCAGCAGGGGATTTTTCGCTCCCGCATCCCAGCGCCAAATGAATATGATCAGGAAGAATTCCGGCCCGGGATAGATTAAAATCTCTCACCTTGGCAATCTTCAGGATCGTGTCGTGAATGGTTTTCAATCGGCTTTCCCGCATTTCGCACCCGCGCTTATCGTTGACAAGCACGATATGAAGATTATACCAGTAAACCGAATGGCTGGTGCGGCGGGGCTGAGAGAGATCACATGACGGATTGGAAATCTGGAGTCGCTGGAGGGCATTTGTATTGAAAGGCGCCATGTCAGAATATTGGCCCAGCTGATGTCCGACATATTGCTCAACGACATTTCTCTTGGAAGACCCTACACTGCGAAAACAATAATTTCGCATAAAGACCTTTGGATGATTTTCCCTCAAAAGGTATTGAAGTCGGCCTTTGATAATTTTACAAAAGTTTGCGGAGCGAGATGGGGCGGCGTGCTTATGAGAAACTGACTGATATCAGGCCGAAGAAATCTATGCTCAAGAAGATGAATGCCATCGGGACGGATTGCGGCGCAGATGTGAGGAAGCCAGGATTTATCAGCAACAGCGCTTTTCCAAAACAGGTCCACGCTCCAGTTGAGCTGATAAGCTGCAGTAACATTCTCTATCGTATAATACGGCGGCAACGCCATGGTGATAATTTTGCAGATTCATTCAAGAGTAATTTCTAAGCATGACTTATCAAAGGTTATTTATACGGAAAGGGCGGGTCCAGAGAAAAAGCGCTGGAAAAGGGCGGGAAAGGCGCAAAAGAAAGGAGAGAGTGGGCCGAGTGTTCAATCACCGCTCCACTGGCGCAAGGCCCAGTGGTGGCGAAAGAATGAGACGAGGGCGTGAATCTAGAGCAAAATCATCGCCCCACTGGCGCAAGGCCCAGTGGTGGCGGCGGGGGAACCGCAATCATTGCTAGAGCAAAATCATCGCTCCATCGGCGCAAGGCCCGATGGTGGCGTCGGGCAATGGAATTCTGGATTGCGCCCTTCTTCATGGCTCAGGCCTCCGCTGGGACGGGCGCATCTTCGCCCCAAACGCGGGCGAGGGTAGCCTGAATCTTCTTCTCGAAGCGTGCGATCAGTTCGCGGTTGGCGGCGACCAGCGCCTGCTCGGCTTCGATCTCGGCGACGATGGCTTGCTGCGTGGCGAGGGGTGGCAATGCAATCTTGAACTCGCGAATTTGATCGCTTGTGAGATTCTTGAATACGGCCCCGACTGATTGAGAACCATGGTTGGCGTGAAGAGCCAACAATGCGAAGTAAAGATACTCAGCAAGTACATCTTTGCTTAATTCGCGAATGCCGGCATGATTTTCCCGTGAGATGAAATTCGAAATGGGGAGAGTCTGCGGCGCAGGGAGGTCATGAATCAATTCCCTTGCAGGCGCCTGCGTACCTTTGGTCTGGCGCAGAAATGGGAGTGAATCGGGCGCAGGCTTGCGCGGGAACAACACGCAGAGAGGTGGAGACGCAAAGATTTCCTTATGCGAAATCTTTTCCTGCGCGCAAAAATTCGGCAGTCTTTATGCAGTCTCCGCGAAGCGACAGCTCGCGAGCAAAGACCACTGGCGAAAATCCGGGTGATGTGATGTCGCGCTGAACAAGGGGCGATCAATGCAAGGCGCAAGCGGCAAAGGCGCCTAAAGGAGAATCGCGGTGAGAAGTCCAGTTCTTAAATCGAGGCATTATGAGCTGGGCTAAGAGCAAGTAAGTCCATCAAATTGTATTAATTAATAACCTGTCACCTTTTACAGTACAGCCTGTCTCTCTGATATGGAGTTCGGGGTAGGTTGTTTGTGTCCGGCGTTCTTGGCAGACGGGGGCCAGACCCGCCACCCCGCCTCCCACAGAGAGGGCAAAGAAATTCATCTCCATCTCAGCCCGGAGTTAAGTAACACGTCACCGAAATCACCCGAAATCACCGAAATCAAAGTCTCTGCTTGTCAAATCTTAAATTCTTAAATTCCAAGTTGGACCCCGACTCCGACCCCGACTCCCGACTCCCGGCATGAAAAAACTTCATATCCTTTGCGGGGTGAAAAAGAGGTGCAAACCTCTTGACATGCGCCCCATTCCTGCCTCATGAGTTTGATTAGCATGGTGCGGTTCGCGCGGATGATTGGTCGGCCCGGATGGCGCAATGCCTGAGCGAGGAGAGCTGGATGGAACCAAGCAAGACACGATCACGGACTTGGACACTCCCCAGCGGCTAGAACTAAATTACTCGTCTTCAGCCTTGGCGGACTCACGAATGTGAGTTGTCCGCAATAGATTGGTCAAAGCATGGAGATTCCACGGTTTGATATTCACAGCGTGAATCCACGTCTCGTCACCCCTGACATTGGAGACGCTTTTCAGGTATTCGTTCATGAACTGCTTGGGCCAGAGCATCCGGGATTGCATCGGTTCCCTGGTGGAGGTAAGGACGGTGGAATTGATCTTATTGGGAATTCGAATCCTTGCCTCGTAGTCGAATGCAAGGTCGTTGGGGAAGATGACTATTCCGAGATAGAGAAGCGCTGGAATAAGGTAAAGGGCCATCTGGAGGATCACCTGAAAGATCCCAGCGGCCCTACCGTTGGCCAGTCGCAGTATTGGCCGTGGTATTCTAAGGATACGCCAATCGGCGAATATGTATTTGCTACTAGCGCGACTTTTGCAAATGAAAATCAAATGCGCAGCTTGCGGGCGAAAATCTCTGATTGCTTCAGCAGTCTAGCTACACGGCATCCCCATCTCTCACATCTCGGCAAGATAGAAGTTTCTATCATTGATTGGAATGACCTCTGCGACCATCTGAAGAAGCGCCCTCATTTCGTTTTCCGGTGGTTTCCCAAATCGCGTCCAGACGGGCTTGTTCCACTTGACAGTGAAGGCGACTCCGGGACATTTCGCGCTTACCTGAATAATGCCCAATCGCCTTACCATAGCATCGCCGAGCATATTCGCTCGATGCCTGCACCGGCAGGCGTCATAATCCAAGATGAAGAGAGCCTTCTCGCTCGACTCGAAAGGAATTCGGGCGTCGCCGGCTTGGTGATCTATGGCAAGGGCGGCATTGGCAAAAGCCGGCTTATGCTGGAGCTTGGCAGAGAGGCCTTAAAAAAAGGGTGGACGGTAATGCGGGCGACAGGCGCCCGCCTAAAGGATGATGCGCTTGAGAATCTTGCCGAAAGGCTTTCGCCAGACACGCCGGCCCTGCTTCTGGTGGATTACATCGAAACACAGAGTGATTTTGGCGGGCTGATTGAAATCCTGAAGGAGCTAAACGACAGCGGCGTCACGCGCATACGCTATATTGCGGCATGTCGGACTGGATATTACCACAAAGCGGTCGCCACCTTTGGCAGCCATGAGCCTGTTGATCTGTCTCCTCCGCCAGGGCCTGCCGTTCTGGAATGGTTCTCCCATTATCGTCGCGAGACCGTCAGAAGGATTTTGGAGAAAGCCGGGATACAGGTGACGGAGCGACATGTCGCGCTGTGTCACGATCTCCCCATTCTTGCTGTCTTCCTGGCTTACCTTCACGACCGGGGCCGCAGCGAAGACCTAGCGGAATTACTGACGGAAATGGGGTTTGGGCAATGGGTTGCAAAACGTGTCCAGCTGGCTTTTCCAGGGAAAGATATTGGTCGCGAGCTGGCCTTGCTCATTGCATTGTTCCCGATGACGGTCGCCGCCGCAGAAAAACTTCACCCTGAACGTCACCGCCCAGTATTTGACCGTATTGCCACTGACGGTTGGGTGGAAAAAGTGACTGCGCAGACCTTGGATTTCATTGACGAATGGGTCACGGCGCACGATGTGCTTGCCGATCAGATACTGCTGTCCTTTATCAAAAGCATTCCCTATACGGTTGAAGCTTTTGTGGCCGAGCTTTTCGCGAATGCCGCGGATTTGGGTTGTCTTGCCTCTGCCGTTGTCGCGCTTCAAAGGATAGCTGATCATCCGCCGCTTAGCGCTCTCCCATGGGCGGAAATCATGTCAAAGGCGATTAATGCTAACGAGACTGCTTGGCGGCTTCTCCGGGACCTCTTGCTCAGAACAACGCTGCTTTCAGTGCCGGAGCAAATCGCGCTGCTTCGCAGCCACAAGACAATTTGGGATGATGCCGACCGGGACATCAGTTTCCATAATACATTAGGATGGTTCTCTCGCTGGATGGTCAGCAACTGTGGCGAAAACATCCCGAAATCGCACAAGCAAGATATTATCGCGTGGGTTTGCCAAGTTGCGCCGTTTGTAGAGAAGTTCAATTTCGTAATCACTTGGGGCCTGCGGCTCGCTCCTGAGAGTATGAAGGAAGTCGCTCTCAATTGGATTATCACACGCCCCAACCTCCTCCAAACGCATTATTTAATGGTAGCTTGGCTAGAATGCGGTCTTCCGCCACAGTCTATCGTATTGCCGGTCGGGCGGTGGTGCTGGAAGTTTTCCAAGACGTTTCACTTGAGCTTCTTAGCTAAAGCTTGGCTGGATGCCAAAGGCGAACTACAGATCGTGCGGGAGGCGATAAAGAGCTGGCTGGGCGATCACCAAACCGATGTTGAGGCGGAGTTTGTTTACCAGGCATGGCTGGATGCCAAAGGCGAAGTTCAGATCGTGCAGGAGGCGATTCAAAATTGGCTGGCGGTACACAAAACCGATACCGAAGCGCAGTTCGTTTACAAGCCATGGCTGGATGCCAAAGGCGAACTGGAGGTGGTGCGGAAGGCGATTCAAGATTGGCTGGTGGTACACAAAACCGATGCCGAGGCGAGCCACGTTTACAAAGCATGGCTGGACGCCAAAGGCGAGTTGGAGATGGTGAGGGATGCGATTCAAGATTGGCTGGCGGTACACAAAATCGAATCTGAGGCGGGTTTTGTTTATAAAGCTTGGCTGAATGCCAAAGGCGAGCTGGAGATCGTGAGGGATGCGATTCAAGACTGGCTGGCGGTACACAAAACCGATGCCGAGGCGCAGTTCGTTTACAAGGCATGGCTGGATGCCAAAGGCGAGCTGGAGATGGTGCGGAACGAGATTCAAGATTGGCTGGCGATACACAAAACCAAAGATGAGGCGGGTTTTGTTTATAAATCTTGGCTGGATGCCAAAGGCGAACAGGAGATGGTGCGAAAGGCGATTACGGACTGGCTGGGCGAACACAAAACCGATGCCGAGGCGCAGTTCGTTTACGGCGCATGGCTGGATGCCAAAGGCGGACTGGAGACGGTGCGGGAGGCGATTCAAGATTGGCTGGCGGTATACAAAACCGATGCCGAGGCGAGCCACGTTTACAGAGCATGGCTGGACGCCAAAGGCGAATGGGAGACGGTGCGGGAGGCGATTCAAGATTGGCTGAGGGAGTTTCGTACCGGTGAATTCGCAGTTTATGTAATTAAGTATGTTGCAAAGCAATCGGATTTGCCCTTGGAAACAGTCAGGCATATTCTGGAGTGGTGTCGTACGTTCCCTGAAAACGGAGATGTTCTGTGGCGTCTCACACAACTTAAAAAGAACCTCTTGACGCCGGGAGCTGAGGAAGATGTCGTTGCCACTTCGGAAGCGGTTCTATCGAAACTAATTCAGCCGACAAGCCATCCACACAGCGACGCCAGAGGACAAATCGTCAATCTGCTCTCCTACCTGAATACGCTTGCACACAAGCATTCACCATCGCATCGTGAGAGAGTAGATGCGCTATTTGTCAGTTGGCTTAGACACCCCCTTTCCTTCGGAAATGAACCCAAGCCGCACCTCGGTGTTCAGCACTTCTCCTATGTTAGATGGCTTGAAAATCTCATTCGTTCCGGCAGCCTTTCCCCAAAAGATGACTATGAGTCTCTAAAGCGATTCATGCAATGGCTCGACGCGTGGGACATAGAACGGAAGGAATTCATAAAGCCCAATCTGAACCGCCTCAAAATTTAAACTTAGGGGAAATTTAGGGGACAGATTTGAATGGCACTAAGATATGGCTTTCCGCCATTCGGGTCAGACCTCGAATTCCGTAAAATGCAAATTTCAAGGTCTACCCCGCCGCCGGCTTTTCATACTCAATTGAAGCGGCTTTGAAGGATGGAATCAGCCAATGAAGGTATAGTCGTACGGTTTGCGCATGTCGCGGGCGATGTGTTTGTTGGCTTCGGCCGCGCCTTCGCCGGTGAAGACTTCTTTGTCGGGGTCCCACTGCAGCTTCAGGCCGGTGCGCAGCGCGATGATGATCAGGTGGCCGACGCTGGATGAGCGATGGCCGGTTTCGACGTTGGCGATCGGATCCTTTCTCGACCGCATGGAATCCACGAAGTTCTTCATGTGGTTGTCGCTGACTTCCAGGCGGAGGGCCGTGTCCGGAAGTTTTTCGGTAAGGATCTGTTTTTCGCTGGCGTTGAGCTGCTCGCGGTTGACCCAGATCCAGCCGGTCTCTCCGATGAACTTGATGCCGTTGCGCTGGCCGTCTTTTTTGATGATGCCGCCGTTCCATGCATCGTCGAGCGTGGTCTTGACGATCTGCTTGACGCCGTTGGCCCACGTCAGCGAGGCGGCAAATTCGCTGGGCGTTGTGTAGCCGCCGGGGATCGGGGGCGTAACGACCTGCGCCTCGATGCCGACGGGGCCTTCCTGTCCCATGCCCCAGCGGGCGCAGTCGTTGTGATGCGCGCCCCAGTCCGTCACGGGGCCGCCGGCGTAGTCGTACCACCAGCGGAACGTGGCGTGGCAGCGCTTGGGCGTGTAGTCGGCCTGCGGCGCCTGGCCAAGCCAGAAATCATAATTGAACCCGTTCGGGACGGGCGCCTTGGCAAAAGGCCCTTCGCGCAGTCCGGCGGGAACGAATACGTGAACCTCCTTCAGCTTCCCGATGCGCCCGTTGCGGACCAGTTCGCACGCCATCCGGAATTTGAAACTGCTGCGCTGCTGCGTGCCGGTCTGGAGAACGACCTTGTTGTCGCGCACGGCTTTGATGACGCGCCTGCCTTCATCAATGGTCAGCGTCAAAGGCTTCTCGCTGTAGATGTCCTTGCCGGCTTTCGCCGCGGCGATATTGATCAGCGAATGCCAGTGGTCGGGGGTCCCATTGATGACGGCCTGAACGTCCTTGTTCTCCAGCAGCTTGCGGAAGTCGGTGTATTTCGCGGGGGTCTTGCCGTCTTTGGTGAAGCGCTTTGCGGCACCATCAACGTGTCCCTGGTCCACGTCGCATACGGCGACGATATCGCCTTCATTGGCGGCATTCATCGCATCACCCTGACCCTGTCCGCCACAACCGATCAGTGCGAAGCCCGGGCGGCTATTGGGGCTCTTGCCAGGCGCCGACGGCTCGGCGGCCTCCGCCGCCGACAGCTCTTTTTCCACGAACCAGAGTGGCAATCCGGTTGCTGCCGCCACCAGGCTGCAGCGTTTGATAAAGGAACGGCGGGAGATATGAAATTGATGGGGCATGGCATGACTTCCTTTTTGTGGAATATCCGTTGAGCTAAGTACTCATATTCGCAAATACGATCACGCAAAATCATCGCGAATATTTATGCTGGAAGCAAAAATTCATGCGGAT
>JAPLSP010000769.1 GCA_026398575.1 Candidatus Sumerlaeota bacterium
CGTGCTGGGAACCTACGAGGACATCACGGAATTAAAACGCGAGCATGTCGAACGCCGCAAGCTGGAGACGCAGGTGCAGAACGCGCAGAAGCTCGAAAGCCTGGGCGTGCTGGCGGGCGGCATCGCGCACGATTTCAACAACCTGCTGATGGCGATCCTGGGCAATACGGATCTGGCCCTGGCGGATCTGTCTCCCGTTTCGCCCATCCGCCAATATCTGCATGAAGTGGAAAAAGCCTCGCGCCGCGCGGCGGACTTGTGCCGCCAGATGCTCGCCTATTCCGGCAAAGGGCGCTTCGTCATCCAGGCGCTGGATCTGGGCGAAGTCATTCAGGAGATGGCGCACATGCTCGAGGTTTCCATCTCGAAGAAAGCCATTCTGAAGTACAACTTCGCCGCCAATCTGCCGGCCATAGAAGCCGACGTTTCGCAAATCCGCCAGATCATCATGAATCTGGTCATCAACGCTTCGGAGGCGATCGGCGACAAGAGCGGCGTCATTTCGATTTCCACCGGGGCCATGGAATGCGACCGCGCCTATTTGACCACGACGTGGCTGAATGAAAATCTGGCCGAGGGCCTGTACGTGTACATCGAGGTGGCCGATACGGGCTGCGGCATTCACAAGGATTTGCAGCCGAAGATATTCGATCCATTTTATTCGACCAAATTCATCGGCCGCGGATTGGGCCTGGCGGCGGTCCTCGGCATCGTGCGCGGCCACAAAGGGGCCATCAAGGTCTATAGCGAGGAGGGGCGCGGCTCCACGTTCAAAGTCCTCTTCCCCGCCGCCAGCTACGCGGCGGATCAGGCGCCGGACGAGAAAACCGAGTCGAGTCCGCTGCAAAGCAAGGGCGCCGTATTGCTGGTGGACGATGAGGAATCCGTCCGCGTCATCGGCAAACAGATGCTCATACGGCTGGGCTTCAAGGTTCTGACGGCGATGGATGGGCGCGATGCGGTCAACATCTTCCAGGAACGCTCCGGAAGCGCCGTCGCTCCCGAAGAGCGTATTATATGCGTCATTCTGGACCTGACGATGCCGCACATGGACGGCGAAGAGGCGTTTCGCGAATTGCGTCGCATCCAGCCGGACGTGTGCGTGGTTCTTTCAAGCGGCTACAACGAACAGGAAGTCACGCAGCGGTTTGTCGGCAAAGGCCTGGCCGGATTCATCCAAAAACCCTACCGCATGGCGATGCTGGCCGAAAAAATGAAGCAGGTAATGAAGCCGAAAGGAACCGAGTGAAGCGGATTTGGGCGCATCCCAAGGCAGCTACCGGCAGGACGTGGCGCCTTTCCTGACAAAATATTAGCTTGCGCGCGGGGAAAGGATGCTATTAATATATTTCTCCAATTTTGCACGGGAAAGCGCTCTCGGCGCTTCCCGCTTTCCTCTTTGCCGAAGTGGCGGAATTGGCAGACGCGCTAGGTTCAGGACCTAGTGGGGGCAACCTCTTCGGGGTTCAAATCCCCGCTTCGGCACCAAAAAGGCACATAGTAAAACAAGCGAAATTAGAGGAAATCAGGAAAAAGCCCGGATCGCAAGATTCGGGCATTTTTAACCCATGGCAACTTGAGACGTTAGTAAATCGGCTGTACCAGGAGCTTGCCCACATACACGTCTTTTATTCTGCATCTATCATCCAATTCCACGCGAATGATCCCGTATTTATAAAGTCCCAGATCATCCGGCGCCTGAGTTTTGAGGACCGTCACCCATTGATCATAAACAAACACCGGCATTTCAATCCGGGTCACATAGAATGGCGGAGTCTTTGACACCACTTGCAGATCTTGGGATAATTCGACTTTTTTGGGGGGTTCGCAAAGGCTTGCTTTTGCCTGCCACGTAAATGTCTTGCCTGCAAACTGGCTTAAATACTTGGCAATCAGTTTCTGCTTTGTCGCTCGATCAGCTCCCAGGCCGTTTTCAAGGTCGGCGACGTTCTTGGCAATCTCCTCGTACGTTGGCTTGGTGATGATGCCCAGCATCTTTGTCCTGTCCCAGTTATTGCGTGTCTTGATTTTCTCAATAACATCCTTGGGCAACTGTGATATATCTTTATCATAAATTGGATTGATGGGAATACCCAGGAAGCAATATTTTTCATCGGCTGTAAATTCGCCGTTTTGAATTTCTTTGAAAACACACAAAACCATAATGTCGGCTGTCTTGTCATTGAGACTAAATGAAAGATGGAAATAGTACAAATTCAATTCATTTTCGATTTCAACTTTGGCCAGGCTCAGGATATTATACTTGTACTTATCCAAAGTGAGGATTCCACTTTCTCCAGGCGGCGCCAGCAGATTCTTGAGCGCAGCCTCAAATTGCTTTGGGCAGTTCTTAATCAATGACAGCAAAAAATCGGACTTCTTTGAATCTGCGGCATTGGCAATCGTGGCGCTGACCGCGACAATCGTGGCCGTGGTGTCCCATACCGCGCCTGGAACCACAGGTGCCGGTTGAATATTTGCGTCGCGGGGATTGGCATCCTTTTCTATGATTATTTTCGCTTCTTTGAGCTTGGTATAATCCTCTTTCAAGGATGTGAATTTGCCTTCTATATCTGACGACACTGCTTTAATCTTCTCAGCAATTTCCAGCAATTGAAGCTTGTATCTCTCGTCCCTGCCGGATAATTCCATCCTGCGCTTTTCGTCTGAAGCCAATAACTCCGCTTTGAAATCATCAATTTGCTTTGCGCTATTGGCATGGAAAACCTCCAGCATCTTCTTTTCCTCTTCATCGCTTTGTTTCATCTTTAGTAGAATTTGATTTCTTGAGCTGAATGGATCGTATAAGAATGTCAGCCAATAGCCGGCGACTCCTCCAATAATAATTAATAAAATGCCAATTCCCAAACGCCCAAGCAATACAATAAATCTATGAACGATGGTTTTCGCTTCGTTGGAAGCGGAGGAGGAATGCTGCGTAGCCATCGGTTGGTCCTTTCCTCTGGCGGCATCATGATAAACGCTGAAAGAGGCTATACTTTCTGAAGGGCGAAATGCAAGAGAAAATCGAAAAAGCGCGATATCTGCTTGTAGAAACAGGCGAAATATTCTATGAGGGATCGCAAAAGCCGGCAGGGGCGCGAGCCAAAAATGGCGGAATTTCGCCCCAGCCTTGCAGACAAGCCCCAGGGCTTTAGAGCCAGAAGCGGGTAAAATGTCCTTTGACTCCAATCCATCACGGGACTATGATCCCAGCGTCAATTGATTGAAAAGGAGCGTCCGCGAAAATTTGTCATGGTTTTTGCTCCGAATTAGCTTTGACAAATTATCAGGCATTTTGCGGATGCCTTCGCTTGCTGAAAGGAAATATTTTCTATGAGTCCGCTGGATAAAACACCTTATACCCCAGGCATGAGAGAAGTATTGCGTTTAAGCAAGGCCGAGGCGGGCAGGCTCGGCCATGACTATATTGGCCCCGAACACTACATGCTCGGCATCATCCGCAAGGGCGATGGACTGGCTGTGACGGCGCTGCAGAATATGGACGTGGACCTGGATGAAATCAAATCGGAAATCGAACACGCGCTCGAGGTCGGCTCGGCGTCGGAGGTCGGGCTCTTCCAGCCGAACAACGACGCGAAGCGCGTCCTGGACCAGGTGCGGCGAGTTGCGGAAGAGATGACGCATGGATGGATCGGAACCGAGCATCTTCTCCTGGCGCTGATCCGCTGCGAGGAGACGCTGCCGGCCAAAGTCCTGACGGATCATGGCGTGAACTTCCAGCGCGCCCAGCAGGAGGTGATGGCCGTCATCGAAGGCAGCCAGACGGCCGGCGCGGGCGTTTCGACGGGCAAGAAAGGCAGTTCGAAGAGCGGGGAAAAAAGCAAAACGCCGGCGCTCGACACCTTCGGGCGCGACCTGACGCAGCTGGCGCGCGAGGGCAAGCTGGACCCGGTCATCGGACGCGCCGATGAGATCGAGCGCATCTTGCAGATCCTTTGCCGCCGCACCAAAAACAATCCGGTCCTGCTGGGCGAACCGGGCGTTGGGAAGACGGCGATCGTCGAGGGTCTGGCGCAGCGGATCATCCATAACGACGTGCCCGATCTGCTGGCCAACAAGCGCGTGCTGTCGCTGGACCTGGCGGCAGTGGTGGCCGGAACCAAATATCGCGGGCAATTCGAAGAGCGGCTGAAGGCCATCATGCAGGAGCTGCGCAAGAACCGCGACATCATCCTCTTCATTGACGAGTTGCATACGATTGTCGGCGCGGGCGCGGCCGAGGGCGCCATTGACGCCTCGAACATGCTCAAGCCGGCGCTGTCGCGGGGCGAGGTGCAGTGTGTCGGCGCCACGACGCTCGAGGAATACCGCAAATACATCGAGAAAGACGGCGCCCTGGAACGCCGATTCCAGACCATCATCGTTGACGCGCCCTCCATCGAGGAGACGATTCAAATCCTCAAAGGCCTGCGCAGCCGCTATGAGGCGCATCATCAGGTCACGATCACGGACGAGGCGCTGGACGCCGCCGCGCGCCTGTCGGATCGTTATGTTTCGGACCGCTGCCTGCCGGACAAGGCCATTGACCTGATGGACGAGGCCGGCGCGCGCGCCCACCTGCAGGCGCACATCAAGCCGCAGGAAGTCAAGGACGTGGACGCGCGCATCTTTGAGATGGAAGAGAAGATCGCCATTTTGGCCAAGCAGCAAGCCTTCGAAAAATGCCAGGTCCTCAAAGATGACAAGATCGCTCTGCTCGAGAAGCGCGAACGCCTGATGCGCGAATGGAGCGAACATCTGAAGGAAAGCCACGAGACCGGCGCCATCGGCGAGGAGGAGATCGCCTTTATCGCCTCGAAGTGGACCGGGATTCCGGTGCAGCGTCTGGCCGAGGCCGAGACGTCGCGCCTGATGCGGATGGAAGAGGAATTGCGCAAGCGCGTCATCAGCCAGACCGAAGCGATCGAAACGCTGTCGCGCGCCATCCGCCGCACGCGCGCCGGCTTGAAGGCGCCCAACCGGCCGACCGGTTCGTTCATCTTCCTCGGTCCCACGGGCGTGGGCAAGACCGAGCTGGCCAAGGCGCTGGCCGAGTTCCTCTTCGGCGACGAAGACGCCCTGGTGCGCATAGACATGTCCGAATACATGGAAAAGTTCGCCGTCTCGCGCCTGATCGGAGCGCCTCCGGGTTACGTCGGCTATGAGGAAGGCGGGCAGCTGACCAAGAAAATCCGCCAGAAGCCCTATTCCGTGGTTCTGCTCGACGAAATCGAGAAGGCGCATCCGGACGTCTTCAGCCTGATGCTGCAAGTGCTGGACGATGGCCGGCTGACCGATTCCTTCGGACACGTCGTGGACTTCAAGAACACGGTTATCATCATGACGTCGAACATCGGCACCAAGCAGTTGAAGAACTCGGGCTCGATCGGCTTCAAGAGCCACGACCGGATGTTCGAGCATGAGGAAATCAAAAAGAAAGTCCTGTCCGAAGTGCGCAAGGTCTTCAATCCCGAGTTCCTCAACCGCATTGACGACATCATCGTCTTCCAGTCGCTGACGCGCGAGGACATCGCCAAGATCGTCACTTTGATGCTCAAGGACCTGAACAAACGGGTGGCGGAGCACGGCCTCGAGGTTCAGCTGAGCGAGGACGCGCTGGCTTTCTTGATCGAGAAAGGGTATGACAACGAATACGGCGCGCGTCCGATGCGCCGGGCGATTCAGCGCTACATCGAGGATCCGCTCTCGCAGCTGATGATCGCGGGGAAGATTCCCGATGACGTCATCGTCGAGACGACGGTGACCGAAGACGGCCAGTCCCTGCACTTCCAGCCTCTGGCCCGCGAATCCAAACTCAAGGCGCAGCTGGCGCAGGCATAGCTGTCTGAATAGCTGTCTGGCGCGAATCGCGAAAACACTTTTGATAGAACACGGATTGGACGGATCGGGCGGATCGCCACGGATTTAAAAATCCGTCCTGATCCGCCCGATCCGTCGCATCCGTGTTCTATTGTTTTTCGCAGTATTTTTTCTATTTTCTATTATTTTCTGCTATGATCCGTCATCAATATCCCACCGGGCGCGGCGTCGGCTGTGTGGGATATGACGGCGAGGGGGCCGTCGGATAACCGGGCGTTGGATATGTTCCGCCGCCGGGCAGTGTGGTTCCTCCCGGCGTCGTCGGAAATCCGGCCCGCCTGGTCGGGGTTGGCCGCGGCGTACTGGCGGCGCCTGGAGTCCGCGAGGTCGTTCCGGAAGGCCTTGTGCCTATTCCTGTGCGGGTAGGCGCCGTGCCGGCGCCGGCGCCGGTCGTGGGCGCTTTGCCTGTGCTTGAAATGTTCCCCGCCCCTCCCTCGGGCTTGTAGGTGTACGAGCTGGCGGGGAACTGCTTGCCGACGCGGCCTCCGGTTGCGCTCGTTGTCGCGCGATCTCCGACCGCCAGCGGCTGCATCGGTCCGGAGGTCAGGGGCGCCTGAGAGCGGGTGGTCGCGCGGTCATACGCCGACGTCTGGACCCGCGTTCCCGTTGTCAGAGTCTCCGTGGAGACGCCTGCGGCAGACCTGGCGCCCGGGATTGCGGCGCCTGCGGACGTGGCGCCTTCTTCCAGGGGCGTAATAGCCTGCAGTGGCTGTTCGCTCACCAATCCGGCCGTTGTTCCATCTTCCTCCGCCGCTGCCTCGGCCATCCTGGCCTTCTTGTATTGCTCGATAAATTCGCGCGTCGCTTCGCTGGCCGTTTTGGGCTTGGCTTCTTCCATGCCCTCTTCATTCTCCGCCAATTTATTGATTTCCTCGATGGTGATGGCGGGCTTGCGCTTCAGGGCCTCTTCCTTCAAGACGGTCGGCGTCATAAAAATCATCAGATTGGTCTGGTTGTTGGAGCTGGATTGGCTTCCGAACAGGGCGCCAATGACCGGGAGGAGACTTACATAAGGAACGCCTTGCTTGGATTTGCTGTCATTGGACGAAAGCAGTCCGCCCATGACCTGGGTCTGGCCGCTGGGGATGCGCAGGATCGTGTCGAACGCCTGCCTCGTGGAATCCACCAAGGGATTGTTGGCATCGCCGCGGAAGCTGGTGTCGGAATTTTCGATCTGCAGTTCCATCTCGCAAACATCGTTATAAGTGATAGTCAGGCGCACCGTCAGACTCAATCCATAGGGCCGGGTGGCCTGCGTTGATTCAAGATTACCGCCATAACCGGGCGTGGTATTGTAGCCGCCGTAGCCGATCGTTGTACGATAGGCGCGATCGCCGCCGACGACCAGCATCGCGGTTCCATTGTTTTGGCAGACGATGCGCGGCTGCGACAAGAAACGCGTTTCGGAATCCTGCATGGCCGCGGTGAAAATGATATGGGCGTATTCGGTCAACATTTCAGCGGTCAGGCCGGCCGAGCCCATGCTGACGACAGGGAATTCCTTAAAATCTTTGAAACCCAAATGCGGCTTGCTCACGTCAACCACGGGAACCCCGGTGGCATTGACCGTCGTAGGCGTGCCTGTTCCCGTGCCCGTGCCCGTGCCTGTGCCCGTGCCTGTGCCTGTGCCTGTGGCGGCAGGGACGGTGACGGTTTGTCGAATGGGAATAAGCCCGTCGCGCACGGCGGTGAATAGCTTGCGGTTCACCTGGCTTTCCGTTCCCAGGTCCAAACCCTGCGTGAATTTGGTTTCGATAATCTCGGCGTGAATCAGGGCCTGTTTCACAGGCTCATCGAACACCGCGAGCAGTTTCGAGACGCGCTCATGAACTTCGGGCACGTCTTCCAGGACAATCAATCCGCGGTCCTTGTTGACTTCCAGAAAGGCCTCTTTGGTGATGACGCGCTGGATGACGGCCAGCGTGGCTTCGAGACTCGCGGTCTCAACCTTCAGCGTATTGAGTTGATAGACGCGCATCTCGGGCTTGCTGTCATAGATATCTATCAGGAATTCCATTTTGCGGATGTTGCGGAATTGATCGCGCACGACGATCCGGTGATTGACCAAGTCCACGTCTATGGACCCCGGATCGGACTTCAAGGACGTGATCTTTTCGGCGATGGACTGCGGATCGGCGTAGCGGATGGTAAAGACGCGCGTGATGAAGGATTTGTCAATCTCGCGGATGAACCGGTCAATCAACTCCAGCGTCTGCGGCAGCGCGCGGACGAAAACCTTGTTTGTCCGGTCGTCGGCGGTCACCGATTCGCCGATTTTCTTGTTCAACATGCCCTCGATGGCCTTGGCCACCTGCGTGGCCGGCAGATTCTCGGGCACGAACGTCTTGTCGCGGATCCAGGTCGGGAGCACGATGGTATCGAACATGGCGCGGTCCATGATGTCGAAACTGCGCTCGGTTTGGCGAACCCAAACCCAATCCTGGCCGGCCACCAACTGATTGAGCACGTCCAGAATCGGGGCATCCTCGACCATGACCGTGATCTTCATGCCGGCGGCTTTGCCTTTGAAAAGAATCAGGATGTCGTATTCGCCCTTGATTTGCGCGGAGACCATCGGCGTCGGCAGCTGATTGGCGCGGAAGGTGACCAGTGGCAGGCCGAATTCATCGGTTTTCGTGGTGCTGCCGTCCGCGTTTTGTGCGGCGGCGTTCTTCGACGCTGGAATGGCCACAGCCGGAAATTCCGCCGGGGGCGCGACGGGCGGCGGTACGGGCGGCGCAAGGCCGGCGCCGGCGGGGCCAATGACGGGATTGACCGGAATCACGGGCGGCGGCGGAACCTCCTGCCCATGTACCGACAGTCCCTGCCCCGCCAGCGCGAGGCTCGCTACGACAGCGATGAGCAACAGCTTCATTTTGAAAAAACCCAACGCAGTATCTCCTTCGGAGTAATACACTCTTTTCGCCGCCTTAGTCAAACGCTACCTTTGGTTTGCAGTAGATGCCCTGATCTTTCATCAATCTGGTTGCCCAATAGCATTTTGCGAATCAGATGCAAACCTTTGCCTGATATTAAGCAATCACCCAGCCGTGGCGCCGTATGGTAGGCCGCTCCGCTCCGCCGGACGGCCCCGCGCGCTCGGTAAGCTGCCGAAAAGCAATGGCGCGCGGGGCCGTCCGGCGGAGCGGAGCGGC
>JAPLSP010000460.1 GCA_026398575.1 Candidatus Sumerlaeota bacterium
AACGCGAGGTTGTTGCGCAAGGCATGAAGCGCCAGCGCGCTGTTGGCGTTGCGGGTCAATCGCTGATAGGCCGTGTCGCTGGTCTTGCGCAAGGACGTGCCCCTATGACGCACAGGATAATTTAATGATCCAACAAACCCAGTGACCTTAATCAGCAGGCGGGAATGCTGTCAAGGCGCAAAATACCCTATGCTGGCTGCAACCTGCTCAAAAAAAGGCGCAATACTTGCGGCGCAAAGAAATCGTCCCGGGGCGAAAGTTGCGCTGGATTTCCGAAGGAGGGAACCGATAGACTGTCTTGTTCACGCATCTTGGGGTCCTTGGGGCGAGGAGGAACTGGATTTGGAGGAGTGGCTTGTTTGGTTCCGGGAGCTGGTAAGCAAGCTCCATGACATGCCCATAGTTCAGGGCGCGCTGGCGGGCCTTTGCACGTTCATTTTCGAGGATCCAACCACGATCGGCAGCGGTCTGCTTGTCGCGGATGGCAAGATGACATTTTGGACGGCGTTCATAGGCTTGTCCGTCGGCATTTCTCTGGGCGATTTCGGGCTGTATCTCATGGGCCGGTACTTTCACCGCTATGTGGTGGCCTGGGGGTGGATCACGGAGGAAAGCCTGAAGCACGCCGAGGCATGGTTTGAAAACAATATGATTTCAGGCATGATCACCTCGCGCATCGTCCCCGGAATGCGCGTCCCTGCGTTTATATTCGTGGGCATTGTGCAGGCGCCAATGGTGAAGTTCCTGACCCTTGCCGTGGTGTTGTCGGTAATATGGACCCTGGCCTTGCTGACGATCACGATCAAGCTCGGGCGGGCGATGATGCCGTTTTTCGGAGAATTCAAATGGCCGCTGGCCCTCGCCGCGCTCTTGATTGTCGCCCTCGTTCATTTCTATAATTCCCATCGCTGGAGGCGGCATCGTGCCAATAACCGCAAACTACAGGCTGATTCTGCCAATAATAACTCATAGGAAAGGCGCCGCGATATGACTCCGATCAATCCCTTGCCTTATCCCGCGCCGTCGGACTTGCGCATTCATGATTTACGCCATTTGTCAGACCTGACCGACCTCTGGAATGAATGCGACTTCCTGCGTCTGCCGAATCAGATCAGCCGCAAATTCATGACGGGATTCGCCGCGTCCGATCGCATGGTCCAGGCGGCCTTGCGCCTGCGTTACCGGGTCTTCAACCAGGAAATGGGGCACGGCTTGTCCTCGGCGGCGGAAACCGGAATGGACACGGACCAATATGATGAGCAAATGAGCCATTTGCTGCTGCTGGACAAGGAGTCCTTGAAAGTCATCGGCACCTATCGCCTCCAAACCGCCAAGACCGCGCTCAAGCATCGGGGATTATATTCGGCGCAGGAATACGATCTGACGGTGCTGCAACCCTTGTTCGCTTCGGCGGTCGAATGCGGTCGCGCCTGCGTGGCGCCTGAGTTCCGCAAAGCCAATTCGCTCATGGCTCTTTTGTCCGCGTTTCACGTTTATTTGGCCATGGGAGGATATCGCTATCTCTTCGGCTGCTGCTCGGTCTCATCCCACGATCCGGACGACGGCTGGCGCGTGATGAAGACGCTGCGAAAGAACAACTGGCTTCATCCTGAATATTGCCTTCCGCCCACCCTGGCGTATTCGTGCGGCGATCCCTCGCGTGAGTTCGCTCCGGATTTGGGCGAAGGATTGGCGCTGCCCAAGTTATTCAATGTGTATATGAAATTGGGCCCTTCCGTCATTTCCCTTCCCGCCATTGACCGGGAGTTCGGTACCGTGGATTTTCTGGTCATGGCCGACGCGCAGGACGTCAATTTCTCAGACTGGGTTATCAAGCCATGAGGCGCGCGCGGTCGAACCTTCTGCTGGCTGCGATTCGCTTGACGGCTATCGTGTCATTCAGCTTCATCATGTTCGTGGGGTATCTGATCCGCCTGATGACCTCTCGCGGCCGCTCCGCGCAGCTCGCCTGCGCAACGCGATGGACGCGATGGTGGGCATACGGCTGTTGCCGCATCGCGGGATACCGGGTCGCCGTCCGGGGTTCGATCCCGGCGCCCGGCGTTTTCCTTGCCGCCAATCATCTCGGATACGCCGACATCATCGTTCTGGCGTCGAGCGCCCTGGTTTTTTTCATTGCCAAGAGCGATGTGATGGGATGGCCGTTCTTCGGGCTGCTGGCGCGCGCCTCCAAGCAAATTTTCGTCCGCCGGCGGAAAACCAAAGATATGAATGACGCCGCCGCTGAGATCCGGAGCCGCCTGCAAGCCGGCCAGTCGGTCTGCGGCTTTTTGGAAGGCACGTCCTCCGGCGGCGACGCGGTGCTTCCCTTCCGTTCCTCGTTCCTGCAACCGGCGATTGACTTGGCGGCGCCCGTCATTCCCGTCGCTCTAAAATGGAGCGCAGAGCGGCCGGAGATTGAGATCGCGAACGACGTGGCGTATTGGAAGCCCGAGCATCACTTCCTCCCGCACATCTGGCGGCAGCTGGGTTTGCGCGGATTGAAGGCGGAAATCATCTTTGGCGAGCCCATCGCCTCGGCCGGATTGAACCGCAAGTATCTGGCGCAGCGCGCGCAAGAGGAAGTTGAAAAGCTTTTGAGGTTGAGGGGCGAGCCGGATCAATGTAAAATGAGAAATGAGAAATGAGAAATTGAAAATGAGACCGCGCGCGGCAGGCATAAGATGCAGGGCTGCGTAATGCTATTGCCGGGATGGGTTGTCATTTTACATTTCTCATTTCTCATTTTTCATTTTACATTATGATGATGCAGGGCTGCGTAATGCTATTGCCGGGATGGGTTGTCATTTTACATTTCTCATTTCTCATTTTCCTGGCCTTCCCAGGGTTCGCGCGGGGCGTCGCCCCAGAGGCGCTCCAAGTTATAGTATTTGCGCGGCTCGGCCTGAAATAGATGAACGACCACGTCGCCGTAATCCATCAAGATCCATGCGGACGACGCGGTTTTGCCGCCTTCAACGCCGAGGGCCCGGACGTTGTTGTTTTTCATTTCGACGCTGATGCTTTCAACCATGGCGCGCAAGTGCGTCGTGGATAATCCCGTCACCAGGATCATGTAGTCGGTGAAGGAACAGAGCATCACCAAATTCAGTATTTCAATGTCGCGCGCTTTTTGCTGGTCGCAGAGCGCGGCGATTCGGATGGCTTTGGCGCGGCTGGTAATGGCGTTACACTCCTTGGGTTTGGAAAACGAATCTTGCGTGTTCGATCCACGCGCTTGAAGTCCGGTTTGTCTTGGGACGCGTTATCTCATATTCGGCGGCATTTGGGCCAGGATCGCTTTGGCGTTTGCCTGGTAGCGGCCACGATTGCCGAAGAAATCCATAATGCGCCACGCGCCGCCCTGCTTCGCAAATACAATATTCAACGAGGCGCCGCCCGTAACGGAGATTTGCATTTCCTGTGCCCCCTGCTTGTCCGGCTCTTTTAATGGCTGGGCGGTAAAATCCGACGAAGGAGCGCCTTCAAACATTGCCTGGCGGGCCATGATATGCCGCTCCCATACGGTTCGTTTCTTCCACTCATCCACTGGTATCCTATTCTGAAGCGCCCAGGCCAGCGAAATCAGGTTCGTATTATCGCGAAGCCAGAGAAGGTCCTCGTCTTTGAAAAAGTGCTCCAAGCCCTTCCATCCGTCTTTCGGATTGATCTCGGATATCTGCTCGGGCAACTTGCCGGAAGGCGTCGCCAAATCGGGCCGGAATAAATCCGACTTGACTTTTCGATACTGCGCGATAAAGGCCTCCAGAGTCATCTTCGGAGTCCTCTGCTTTGTCGCGGCTCTGCCGCCGGAAGTCGAGCTATACCATAAGAAAAAGCCGAAAAAACCAATCGCAACCACGATGACCAAGTCATTGATCAGGTGACTCTCTTTGCGCTTTTTCATTTTGCCTGCCATATTTTTCCTCCTGGCGTGGCCCGAAGCATTTGCCGTGGAATGGAAATCATAATCGAAGATTTTCTATTCCGCGCGCGGCGCCTTGCGCAAAGGATATTATGAAAGCCTGCGCTAAAGTCAATAGATTCTGATGGCTTTTTCATATCTCACGGACGCCGGGGCGCCGCCTCGCTTTTCCGCTGAAAATCCAGGGCGATCCAATCCACAGCGCTTTTGTAGGGCGCCCCGCCGGGAGACGCCGTTCCGGCGCGGTCGGCCATGGCTGGATGGGCGGCGCCAATATCCGCCTGCCGCAATAAAACAATAGCGCCGCCAGCGCCGCCGCCCGTCGCTTCGAAATCCGCATGGGCGAATACGCCCTGCGCCGTGATGGGCTGGCGCATGGCGCCCATGTCATAAAGGACCAGCCCTTTGGCCGCTTCCACGGCGTTCACATTATGAAAATCGAACGGGAATTCCTTGTGATAAGGCCCATCGCTGATATTGACACCGGAGCGAATCCAGTTGCCCTTGTCCGTGTCCAGTACCCGCAATTGCGCGGGATCGTACATCAGCGTCAGATTGATGCGCGTGACAGGAACAGCGTCCGGATTCTCCAGGATTAATTGAACACGCCGCCGTTGGGGCGCATCCGGCGCCGCGACGGCGGCCAGGCGGATTTTGGGAGGACGCGCCGGCGTTGACGGAACCGCCGCGGCGGCCGCGGCAGCCGCGACTTCGAATTGCACGTCCACCAAGCCTTCACTGCCTTGTTCGCTGGCGCCGAGCATATCCTGATCTTTCCATCGCGCATACGTGGCGCCGGGGCCGCGCTCGAAAACAAGGCTGGCGGCGCCGGACGCGTTTTTAGCGCGAAACACCAAGACGGCGGCCGGACCATCCTCCAACAGGCGAGGCGCCGGCGTACGCGGCCGCAACTGGATCAGGCCTTCGCCCGATTGAACGTCCAGGGCCTGGGCGCGGGCCAGGTCCTCGTGATAGTATCCGAGGAATTCGAGCGCCTCGGGATCGAACCGCAGCCGCGCCTGCCAGTGATCCACCTGCTGGCCGCCTGGGTTGGAAACAAGGAAGATCACTTCGAACTTCTCGCCGGGATCGAGGCTGTAGCGCTTGGAAAAGAGCGCAAAAACGAGTTCGCCAAGCGTTGCAGGCGCGCCTTCCGCGGCTCTTTTCTCCAAGTCCCTCAGCTGGTCCTCCGGGATCAGCTTCTTGACTTCCTCCGGAATCTCAACCTCGTCGCGGTCAATGATGACAGTGGTGTCAGACTGCGAACCGCGATGGCGGACCTTCACGTTCAATTGCGTGCCCCGCGCGCCCCGCATCATCAAAACCGCCTGAGTAGTAGTCAAGTCCTGGACCGCCTTGTCCTCGACAGAGAAGACCATGTCGCCGCTCTGAATCCCTGCCTTGGCGGCCGGCGAATTGGGAAAGACATTGATGACGTAGAGATTATTATCCAGGCGCGCGAGCGATATGCCAATGCCTTCATACGCCCTGGCAGCGGACGTCATCAACAAAAACGCCGCAGCGAAGACCAGCGCGGATGCCGACCTGAATTTATGTGAAATAATTGACATAAAAAAAACGATTTCTCGCGACGCCGGCGCAATCAAGCTCGATATCTGATTAACCATGCCAGCCAGGCTGGGCGCAACGGTATTCCGCCGGGAATGGGCGCATCCCAAGGTAGCTACCGGAAGGATGCGGCGCCTGTTCTGACAAAATAATGTCTGACAAAACAATGAAAACACGTTGCTGTTGAATCCGGCAGGAATGGCTTGTTATTATTTTGTCGCACATTATTTTGTCAGACCTATTCCAGCACCCAAGGTAGCTCGGCTGAAATGCGCCCGCCGGAATTGTGATACTTTTAGGGTGGACGGAGACCCGGGAACCCGCTCATAATCAATCTGTGATTCAGTTTTTTTTCCTGGATCGCAGCGTAGCCCATGCGGCCTATGGGTCCTATTTGGCCTATAAGTCCCATGCCTCCCATGAGCCCCCTGCGATCCCAGCTCCGCGAAAGATGAACTGCGATGTCATTGCCAATCAAAGATGCCGTCCTTAAATTGCACGCCTATACCCCCGGCGAGCAACCGTCGGACCCGAGCGTCGTCAAGCTCAACACCAACGAGAATCCGTATCCGCCCGCGCCACAGGTTCTCGAGGCGCTGGCCGGCTTGTCCGCCCATTCCGGCGCCGCGATTCGCAAGTATCCGCCTGCGACCGCCGATCCACTGCGCGATGAGATCGGCCAACGCCTGGGATTCAGCCGCGACCAGATCATCATTGGATATGGCTCGGATGAATTGCTGCGCCTGCTGTGCCAGGCGGTGGCGGGGCCGGAGCGCCCGATTGCCTGCCTCCACCCCACCTATAGCCTCTACCCGGTGCTGGCGGAAATGTATGAGGCCGAGACGCTGAAGTTCGATGAGCAGCCGCCGGCGCAGGATGAAGACGCGGTTCTTCCGGAGGAGTTCGTCCGGACGCCGGCGCCGCTGGTCTTCCTCGCGAATCCGAATCCGCCGTATGGGACCTTCTATCCGCTTTCGGAAATCGAACGTCTATGCGCGGCCAATCCAAACCGCCTTGTCGTTGTGGATGAGGCCTATGTGGACTTTGCGCCGACCAACGCCCTGCCGCTTTTGAAAAAATATTCCAACCTCGCCATTACGCGAACGTTTTCAAAAAGCTATTCGCTGGCGGGGATGCGGGTGGGATTCGCCATCGCCGCGCCGGAATTGATCGCGGCGCTCATGGCGCTGAAGGATTCCTACAATCTGCCGATCGCTTCGCAGGCGGCGGCGCGGGCGGCGTGGGACGCGCAGGAATACTTCGAACAAACGCGCAAAAAAATAATCAAGTCGAGGAGCATGTTGGGCGCGGAACTGGCCAATCGCGGACTCCAGGTCTATGTCTCGCACGGCAACTTCGTGTTTGCGCTGTGCAAAGACGCCAAGGCGCTGTATGAGGCGCTCAAACGGCGCAAGGTTCTGATCCGCTATTGGGATTATCCGCCCGTGAATCAAGGCGTGCGCATCACCGTGGGAACTGATAAAGAGATCGAGCGGTTGGTTGCGGAGTTGGACAGCATGTGCGGATGTTTTTGCTGAG
>JAPLSP010000287.1 GCA_026398575.1 Candidatus Sumerlaeota bacterium
CTTGCCAGACTACCATCGAGTCATCCCTGTTCGTTCATTACCGCGTCATCCACGCGCCGCAGGATGTTTTCGCCTTGCCTTCGCTGCCTGTGCCGAACAGAATTTTATGTGCCCATTTTGCGCGGCTAAAGGCATACGAAAATTTTATTATGGAGATCATTAATATTTCAAAATATGCTTCTACTCACACAAAAATGCTTTTTAATTCGCATCGAGGTAAAATGTTTCGCCTTGATCAACAGCGTAGCTATCTGATAATAGGTACCGACGCGGTAGGCGTACATAACGAAGCCACAACGACGCCACGGATGTGCCGCCTTAATCTGGAAACGCAGCAGATAAAGCCGTGGGACCCACCTTTGGATTTGGAAACGTCTCGCATCGTCCAATATAGTTTACCCTGCGTAGTCAATCCAGAAAAAGGTCCGCTATATTTTACTGCTGAATACCTGGATGCTGGAACGACCCAATCACGCATTTACCGTTGCGATCATCTGGATGCAAAACCGGTCGTAGTCGCCTCCTATCCGCCGCCCTTTCAGATTCCTGCCCCCGGAGGGCGTTATCCGTTCGACTATCTCACCCAAGCTCTGCATTTCAGGAAATATTCCCCTCCGCTTAATAACAAAATAATTAAGATACCCTATCGCAAGACATACAATACGGGGGATATGAAACATGCCTACACTGGCCGTCCGGATGCGAATCCCATCTATCAAGATTGGGAAATCTGGAGCGGGACTATTGAGCAGTGGAATGAAAACAAACCATGTCTCGATCTTTGTGCAGGTACGTGCTTTGAATTTAATCCCGCCGGGCTTGGCGATTTTAAGCGCCTTGCACGTTTTCGAAATTCAGAAAATCTTTTTGGCTGGTCTATTGCAGTGTCGCCCGATGGCAAATTCGTGATCTTTGGGCAATCACGCTCTGATAGCAATGCCACAATCGAAGAGGCTTTGATGGCGGTTGATATCAACACAGGCGCGTGCACTCCCATTTTGCTCCATGAAGTGGGCGATCACGCGGATGGTTGCTTTCGCAATTTATTCGCTTTTGTATATCAATGAAATGGAATCACCAAGCATGAACACACCCTTCGAATTCGCAGATTCAAATCATCCGCTCGCGCCGCTGACCACTTATCAAGTTGGCGGGCCGGCGAGGCTTGTGCTCAAACCGCGCACGCTCGACGAGGCGCGCGACGCATACCAATGGCTTTGCGTTCAGGCCGGACGCAAAATTATCCTGGGGTGCGGATCGAATGTGCTGTTTGCGGATGAAGGCTTTGACGGCATTATCCTGCTCACTACCGAACTCAATCGGATCGAGCCGCAAGGCGATAGTTGCTATCAGGTCGAAAGCGGGACGAAACTGGATGATCTTGTCTGCAACGTCATGATCGCCGGCAACTATGAAGGCGTCGGCTGCCTGACGGGGATTCCGGGCTCGGTGGGCGGCGCGATCTATATGAACGCCGGCGCAGGCGATGGCAGCATTTGCCAATTGATCGAATCCGTTGAAGTCGAAGGCGAGCGCGGCAAGCGGCTTGCTGAAATATCCCCCGATCTTTATGGCTATCGCCACCAAACCTTCTGCGCCTCCGGCGAATTGATCCTGCGCGCCCGCTTCCGCTTCAAACGCGCCGAAAAGGACCAGCGTGCGATCTATGAGCGCTATTTGCAGCGCCGCCTCGATAAACATCCGCAAGGCGCCTGCTGCGGATCGGTCTTCAGAAATCCCGAGGGCGACCACGCCGGACGGCTCATTGAGGCGTGCGGCCTCAAAGGATTGCGTCGCGGCGGCGCGGTCATCAGCCCCAAGCACGCCAATTTCATCATGAACGAAGGCGGCGCGACGTGCGCCGATATCCTCTTCCTGATCGCCCTCTGCAAACGCGCCGTCAAAGACCGCTTCGGCATCGAGCTAAAGGAAGAAGTTGTGATCGTGTCCCGCGTGTAATCCAGAATTCAGATCGAATTTTTAATTGAAAGGCAGCACGCCACCGCTGGGCCTTGTGCCAGTGGAGCGGTGGTTTTGCTCTAGCAGTGATCGCCTTTTCTCGCCGCCACCACTGGGCCTTGTGCCAGTGGGGCGATGATTTTGCATTTGTCGCGCGCGATGTTGCTGCACAATCATCGCTCCACTGGCACACGGCCCAGTGGTGGCGGAGGATAAAATGGGAATATCTTTCTAGAGCAAAATCATCGCTCCACCGGCACAAGGCCCGGTAGTGGCGAAGGGCAGCGGAATTTTGGATCGCACCCTCGTTGGCGCCCGCTGAAAAACAAGGCTGGACAAGCCGCTGAAGATTCCGGTAGTTGTTTGTTCATGAAAAAGATGACGTTCATCTTGATCGCGGCGGCGTTGCTGATCCTGGCGGCCGGCGCGGGAATCTTCATCTATCTCGCCTCGCAGCCCCGGACCGCGCCCGAGCGCTTGCAGGCCGCGGTTAAAACCGAAGAAGATTTGAACAAGAAAATCCTGCTGCTTGCAGCCTCCAAGGTGCCGGACGCGGCGCAAAAAACCGGCGCGCTGGAAGACAAAATTGCAAAAAAATACCAAGCCGTCATCGAACGGCATCCCTCGACGCCCGAAGCCGAGGAAGCCGCCTACCGCCTCATGCGCCGGCGCCTCGATACCCTCGGCGACGCCAAACAAAGACGCGAAACAATCAGGACATTCCTCAAAGAGCATCCTAATTCGCCGCACGCGGCGGACCTTGAATGGGAGGTTGCCGAGCTGCTCGACAAAGACCCCAACCAGCGGCTGGAGACGATCAAAGCCTATACCGAGTTCGCCGACCGGTTCAGCTCCGATACGCGCGCGGGCGATGCCCTTTTGCGCGTAGCCCGCGTTTACGATGAGATCAAGGAATTCGGCGCCGCCGCGCAGGCTTACGAAAAATTCATCCATCAATGCCCCAAGCACCCGCGCGTCGAAGACGCCCAGCTGCGCCTGGCGGAGATATACGAGGAGAAATTAAAACAGAAAGAAAAAGCCAAAGAAGCCTACGACAAGCTGCGGCAAGGCGATAAAAAAGACGGCGAAACGGCGGGCGGCGTCAAAGGCAGAACCGGCGGCGGGGGCGGCGGCGCGGCGGCCGTCGGACGGGCGCGCGGCGGGCAGATGGACGCCGAGGAAGCCGAAGCCGAGCGCAGGGAATACCGCCGGAAATATTACGTCGTTCCGGAAATCAGCCCTTATGACGCGGCCTTTCGCGAATCCGAAAATCCGCTCTTCAAGCGTCTGAGCGAGCAGGGGCTACATCCCTCCCACTACGAAATCGAACTGGTGATTCTGCCCGAATGGAACGAAATGCGCTGCTCGGTGACGGTGCAATTGAGCGTCTCCCGCAGGATCGAAAACCAATTCATCATGATGCTGAACGAGGACCTGAACATCTCGTCGCTGGCCGTGGGCGCCCGTCCCCAGTTCCTCACGTCCCGCCGCGAAGGGCCGTTGCTGGTCGCGGCGTTGCCGCAGGACATGACCGTCATCAATCCCGGCGCGTCCGTGCGGCTGCAGATGATCTACGACGGAACCTGCGAGGACACCTGGAGCATGGACCGCATCACAAGCGCGGGAGCGTATCTGAGAGTCGAATCCCTATGGCTTCCCTTGTTCGGGTTCGATTCGGCGATGACGGCCGATCTGCGCGTCACGGTTCCCGATACGATGACGGCTTTCGGTCCGGGCGTTCAGCAGGGCGCCCCCACGAAGGTCGCGGGCGGCCTCACCAAAGCGGCGACGCATCATTGGCAAAGCGCCCTGCCGGTTTTGGGCATCTGCACGGCGGCCGCGAACTATCAAGTCCGGACGCAAATCCTCGAAGGCATTCCCGTCACCGTCGCCTTGTTTCCGCGGCACAGCCGTTATGCAGGCGCCTACTTCAAGGAAATCCAGGGAGCGCTGAAATTTTTCATCTCCAAGTTCGGCGCCTTCGCTTATCCGTCGCTCACCATCGCCGAAATCCAAGACTTCCCCGGCGGTTACGGCTCGCCGGGATTGGTGATGATCGGCAGCGATTTCTTCAGCGCCTCGGACGGCGCGACGACGGCGCCTGCCGAATTCCTGGCACACGAAATCGCGCACCAGTGGTTCGGCAACAAACTGCGCGTGGATTTGTCCGAGCGCAGCATCCCGTGGCTCAGCGAGGGCTTCGCCACCTACGCCGACGCGCTCTACGTCGAGCATCGCGACGGCCCGGCGGCGCTGCGGCGGCATCTGATGAACTACTCGCTCTTTTACTACAAGGGCCTGCTCGCCTTCCGCGATTGGCCGCTGCTGAAAGTACGGCATCAAAATGAGATGTACCGCCCCATCACCTACGAGAAAGGCGCCTGGACGCTGCACACCCTGCGCTGGGTGATGGGAGATGAAAAATTCTTCGCGGCGTTGCGCGACTATTGCGACGCCAACACGCACAAGTTCGTAACCGTGGACACGTTCCGCGAAGCATGCGAAAAACACAGCGACCAATCGCTGAAGGTCTTCTTCGAGCAATGGTTCGAGCGTGAAGGAATGCCGTCCTATTCGATTGCCGCCGCCTTCTCCGACCGCGCGACGTCCGCCGCGCAGCCTGTCGAAGCGGCCTCCGGCGCCCCCTTCGGATCGAACACGCCCAAAGAATATCCCCTCACCGTGACGGTGACCCAGAAAGAACCGTTCTTCGATTTGCCGGTGGAATTGACCTTCGACTTCGCGGATGGAACGCAGACCCTGCGCCGCACGCACGTCAGCGACGAAGTAACGACATTGACCTTCGCCTTGCCGCGCCCGCCGGTCACGGTCACGCTGGACAAAGACAACTGGATCCTCAAGCATCCAAATCAGAAAGAATTAACAGCAACGTTCCGCCCGGCGCCATGAGTTTTAAAGGACGAGACGGCAACTATGGATGAACTGACCGAATAGAGTCAGGTCAGAATCAAAACTCAAGCTTAAGACTTGAATCTGACCGACTCCTTTGAGATCGTTGTCAAGACAAACACGGCGGCACAGGCGATCTGGAACGTGAGTTTGAAGAGATACTAATGGTAGGATGCACCGCTAAAATAATCCAAACAGGAGGCGCGCCATGCTGTCTATTATGGCTGGAGCCCAGCAGATAAAACTGCCCGCTCGAATATCCCGGAAGCTTCAGGGCAAGAAGATAAAAATTGAGGAAACCAAGGATGGAGTTCTGCTCAAGCCGGAAGAAAACATGATTGACTATGGAATGGGATTGTTCAAGGGAACAAGAATATCAACTGCCAACTTCCTTGCTCTCAAAGCACGCGATAAGGAGCTGGAAAAATGAGCACAGATTATGTTCTTGATAGTTCCGCTCTGTTCGCATAGTTCGCAGAAGAAGAAGGCGCAACGAGGGTGCGGTCGCTATTCAGAATGGCGGCAAGAGGTCAATGCTCCATCGCAATGCATAAAATCAATTTGCTAGAGGCCTATTATGGCGCATGGAATCTTGAGGATAGGGCCAAAGCGGATGAACTGCTGCGTGTGGTATCGAGCCTTTCAATTGAAATCCGAGACAGTCTGATTGACAGCGTTTTTCATGAGGCGGCGCGGCTAAAGACTTCGCACAAGCTTTCGCTTGCTGACGCCATTGCGCTCGCTGAGGCGAAAACACATGACGCCAAAATCGTCACTTCAGACCACCACGAAATGGACGAAATTGAACGCCGCGAGAAAATTGGGTTCTACTGGATTCGATAATGAAGAAACGCGCCTCAAATTAATCAGGCGTTTTCATTCGCTTGAATCTGCTGCTCAATCTCGTCCGGATGCGCCCGATAGTAAGCCCATGCGTTTGCCAAGTCTTCCGCACGAAGGCTCGGATAGCACTTCAACAGGTCAGATTCCGTTGCCCCCAAGCGCTTGGCCTGGACTAATACCCAGATGGGAATCCGGGCGCCGACAATGCATGGCTCGCCTCCGCAAACGCCCGGCTGGCTGTCTATTCCTGGAAACGCTTCATCCAGGTCTGAGACCACCCATTTCAGGAGCTGGGCCTTCTCAGAGCGCGTCATGGCGCTCAACAGCCGCTCTGCTTCCAAAAGCGCATTCATAGTTATCCGCCGACTGCAAATTCAATATGTATATTTCTGAACCAGTCGTTGGGATTTTTCAATGGGAAAAACGATCACTTAACAAATATAATGACACAACTATTCCTCTTCCGTCCTGGATTTCTCGTGGGCGGCGATGAGCTTGTCCTGGATTTCGCGCGGGACGATTTCGTAGTGCGAGAAGTCCATCTCGAATGAGCCGCGGCCGCCGGTCATCGAGCGCAGTTCGCGCGAGTAGGTGTACATCTCGGCCATCGGCACCTGCGCCTCGACGATCGCTTTGCCGCGCAGCGACGTGGAGCCTTGAACGCGCCCGCGCCGCCCGCTGAAATCGCCCATCACGTCGCCCATGTTGCCCTCGGGTACCGTGACCTTGACGTTGACGATCGGTTCGAGGATGACCGGGAGGCCTTCCTTGGTGATATTGCGGAAGGCCATGCGCGCCGCGATCTGGAACGCCATGTCCGACGAGTCCACGTCGTGGTATTTGCCGTCGAAGCAGAAGGCCTTGATGTCCACCGCCTGATAGCCGGCGATGATGCCGCGTTCCATCGAAGAGACGATGCCTTTTTCAACGGCGCCCTGGTAGTTGCTCGGGATGTTGCCGCCAACCACTTCCCAGTCGAATTCGAATCCGCTGCCCGTCGTGTTAGGCTCGAAGCGCATGTGAACCTCGCCGAACTGCCCGCGTCCGCCGGATTGCTTTTTATGGCGATAGCTACCGCTGACGGTCTTGCGGATCGTTTCACGGTAGGCCACGCGCGGCAGCGAAGAAAGGATGTCAATGTGCGCGGTGGTCTTCAGGCGCGACACCGCGACGTCCAGGTGCGTCTCGCCCTGGCCTTCGACAACCGTTTGGTGTGTTTCCGGGTCGCGCCGCACCTTGATCGTCTGATCCTGAATGATCAGTTTGCCGTATTGCATGCCGAGCTTTTCCTCCTCGCCCTTCGTGGCGGCGGAGATGGCGCGGAAGCACGTCGGCTTGGGCATCGGCGTGGGGGTTACGCGTTCGGCCGACGCGGCGTCGCCCAGCGTATCCCAGGTGTCAATCTGATCGCACTTGGTCACGCAGCCGATATCCCCGGCCATCATCCGGTGGACGTTTTCCGGCGGTTTCTTGCCCCGCACGGAAAGCAGATGGCTGATGCGCTCGTGGCGGCTCTTGGTCAGGTTTTCGATGGACGAGTCGTTGGTGAGCGCTCCGCGCAAAATCTTGAAGAAGGTGATGCGTCCGATGAAATCGTCCACGACGGTCTTGAAGACGAAGGCCAGCGCCGGTCCGGCGGGCTTGTATGGGAGAATCTGTGGCTCTTTGCCCCCGAGGTTGAAGCCCTTGCACGTGGCGGGCGAAGGGGCGCAGTCTTTGACGAAGTCCAGCCAGGCTTGCACGCCGGCGTTGCGCGTGACGGCGCCGCATAGAACGGGGATGAACCGTCCGCCGGCCGTGATCCCGCGCAGGCCGCGCAGCGTCTCTTCCTCCGTCAGCGCTTCGCCGCTGAGGAATTTATCCGTCAAGGCGTCATCGCCTTCGGCGGCGGCCTCGACGAGAGCGGCGCGCGCTTCCTGGGCTTCATCCTTCATGTCGGCAGGAATATCGGCCTGCATCGCCTTGCCGGCGGCGTCTTCCGTGATCAGCTTCATCTTCAGCAGGTCAATCACACCCTTGAAGCTTTCCGCCTGGCCATAGGGCAGGGCGATGGGAATGCCCGCAATGCCCAGTGTTGGCTTGATCGAGGCGAGGGCCTGCGGGTAGTTGGCCCGTTCTTTGTCCATCTTGTTGATGAAGGCGAAGCACGGCACGCCGAATTCATGGGCGTAGTCAACGACCTGCTCGGCCCCGGCTTCGACGCCCGAGCCGGCGTCCAGAACAAGGCACACGGATTCGGCCACACGGATGCAATTGCGGATTTCGCCGACGAAGTCGCGATAGCCGGGCACATCCATCATATTGATTTTGATGTCTTTGTATTCGAGCGGCAGGATGACGGCGTTGATGGAAATCTTGCGCTCGATTTCCTCCTTGTCATAGTCGGAAACCGTGTTGCCGTCATCCACTTTACCCAGACGGTCGGTGTGTTTGCAGCGGAACAACAGCGCTTCGGCCAGCGAGGTTTTGCCCGCTCCCATGTGTCCGCATAAGGCGACCGTGCGGATATTTTCAGTAGTGTACTCCTTCACGTCGTTCCGCTCCTTCCCTGTTTAGGATTTCAAATCTCAAATCTCAAATCTCAAAGTTCACGGTTCACGGTTCACGGTTCACGGTTTACGGTTTTCGGTTTTCGTTTTTCGGTTCTCCGTTCTCATCTTGCAGTTCTATTCTCTTTTTCAAGGATTCACAGTTCCCGTCCCCCTGAGTCCCAATTCGGACTGGTCAGACCCGTCGGACCGGTCAGACTCGTCGGACTTCCGCCCCCTGACCCCTGACCCCTCACCGTTGGATGGGGGCCACGCGCACGCCTTGGGTTTTGGGGCCTTGAAGGCGATGCGGGCCGGCGGGCTTGCCACTTTCCGACGGACGCCCTTCCTCTTCCTCGCGTTGTTCGCCGCCGTTGGAGGGTTTCGTTTCCGTCTCGCGCGCCGTGCCGGTGACGCCCTTCCAACGGCGCCAGTCAAAGACCAGCGGCGCGGCGATAAAGTCGGACGAATAGGTCCCGATAAAGACGCCGAAGAGCATGGTGATGGCGAAATCGTGCAATCCCGCGCCTCCCAGCAATAGCATGCATATCAGCGTCATGATGACCGTCAACGAGGTGATGATGGTCCGGCTCAGGCATTGATTGAGGCTGTTATCAATCAGCGTCGCGAGCTTGGGCGTGAGATGCTTGCTCAAGTTTTCGCGGATACGGTCGAAGTTGACGATGGTATCGCTCAGCGAGTAGCCGAAGATGGTGAGCAAGGCGGCGACGACGTCCAGCGACACCTGAATGTTCATCCAAAGGAGGAAGCCGACGGTGATGATAATGTCATGGAACAGCGCGATGACCGCCGCGCCGCCGAAATCCAGTTCGAACCGGAACCAGACGTAGATCAAGACTCCGATCGCCGCGATGAGGATGCACCAAAGCGCTTTGCCGACAAATTGAGCCGAGACCGAGGCGCCGATGCTCTGAACGCCGATCAACGCATGCTTGCCGGGATAACTCTGAGTCAGCGTGGCGCGCATGTAATCTTCCGTCGCCTGGACGTTCCCGTCAATCAGTTTGTGCGTGATGATCAGCTGATTGGTTCCCACGTCCAGCACGCGCTGCACCTGAGCGTCCTGGAGAATTTTCCGGATGTCGTCATCCGATACTTTCTTATCCGCGAATTCGACGGTCGCCGTCACGCCGCCCTCGAAGTCCGGACCCAGATTCAAGCCTTTCTTGTAAATCACGCCGCCAATGGTCAGCAGGATGAGAACGACGCTCAGCCCATACGAGAGATGGCGCAACTCGATGAATGGAATCTTGGTGCCGTGAATCAGGCGCAGGAAACCCACCGAAAGCTTGCCGCGAGTGTTGACTTCAACGTCCGTGAACGCGCGCGAGACGAACGTGCCGGTGAACAGCGTGCAGAGATGGCCGAAAACCATGGTCAGTGCGAACCCCTGCATCGAGGCGGTCCCGAACTGAAGCAGGGTCAGCGTCGTGATCATCGTGGTCAGGTTCGAGTCGAAGATGGTCGCGAAAGCGCGGTTGAAACTGCGGTTGATAACCGATTTGAGCGGCCCTCCCAGCACCACCTCTTCGCGAAGGCGCTCGGCGATCAGAACGTTGCAGTCCACCGCCATGCCCACCGTCAGCAGGATACCGCCGATGCCCGACAAGGTCAGGGTGGCCTTGCTCATGGCCATGACGGCCATCAGCATGAGCAGGTTGACGGCCAGAGCGAGCACCGAAACAATGCCCGCGCCCATATAATAGACAACCATGAAAACAACCACGACGATCGAGCCAACCAGCAGCGAGTTGACGCCCTTGCGCACAGCGTCCAGCCCGAGCGTGGCGCCGACGGCCTGCTTCTGCTCGACCTTCAATTGCGTGGGCAGGGCGCCGGCCCGCAGCACCAAGCTCAGATCGCGCGCCTCCTCGGACGTGAAAGAGCCTGTGATGCGCGCGCGCCCATCGGTGATATGAGCGACCAGCTTGGGCGCCGATTCCACCTTGCCTTCCAGCAGGATGGCCATATTTTCCAGCAGGTGCTTCTCCGTCACATCGCGGAAAACGCGCGTGCCTTCCTTGTTGAACTCCACGTCCACTTCGTGCGGCGACCCTGACGTGCTGGCGGCATTATACTGGTATCGCGCATCGGCCAGCTCGTGGCCCGTCAGTTCCGGCTCCTCGCGCACGATGTAGGGAATCACCTTTTCCGTGCGTTCCTTTTCGCCGCGCAATTCGGATTTGAACTGGATCGTTTTCTCATTCAGATTGGGTTTGCCGTCGCGGGTGGGCATGGACTTGCCGAACCGGATGGTGTATCGCGTCGGGACTTGCCCTTTGATGACGGCGCCGTAAGTATCGAATTCCAGTTCCTTGATGAGTTTGTCGTTATCGTTATGCAACATGCGGAATTCCAGGTTGGCCGGCCGGATGATTTGAGAGATGGCTCGTTCCGGATCGCGCTCGCCGGGAATCTGCACGCGGATGAAATCATTGCCTACTTTAAGGACGGTGGGCATCGTCACGCCCAGCTCGTCCACGCGGCGGCGCACCGTTTCCATCGCGCTCTCGATGGCGTTGGTCGCATCGTGGTCAATGCGGTCTTTCAGCAGACGCAGGGTCAGGCCGTTTTGCGGGTCTTTCAAATCATTCTGATTCCATGTTTCAAACGTCTGGAGGTAGTCTCTATTCAGGAACACCTGCACGCGGTCGCTGTTGGCGGGATCTTTGACCCTGATTTTCAAGGCGTCGTTCTTGGGCGTCAGCTCCACCTCGGCTCCCACGCTCTCCTTTTGCAGGAGAAGGCGGATTCGGCGTTCCGTCAGGCGCAGGGTGTCTTCGACGATTTTTTCGCGCGACACCGACAGCAAAACGTCCACGCCACCCTGCAAATCCAGTCCGAGCGGAATCGGCTGGCCCAGGAAGGGGATTCCCTGGCGCAGATGAGTCATGTACTGATTGTATTCAAGGGTTTTGGAAGTGAACTCTTCCTCCGACTTGAATTCGTTCCTTTGGGGCAGCGGCGTAACGCTGGTGGCGTAGAAATAGCGAACGGAGGGAATAAAGAACAGAAAGGACAGGACGATGGCCGCCGTCACGGTCAAGAAGCGCATATTGTTGCTTTGCATGTGATCTCCTCACTCAATGTCGGTTGTATATTTTATTTAATGCTTCACGTTCTCAGGGCATTGTTATCAATGTAAAATGTAAAATGAGAAATTGAAAATGAAACCGCGCGCGGCAGGCAGATGATGCAGGGCTGCGTTATGCTGGCGCCAGGATGGGTTTTCATTTTACATTTCTCATTTTACATTTCTCATTTTACATTATGAAAGCGTGGTTCCGTTCATCACGAGCCTGAAATCGCAGTTCAGATAGTTGGCCGCCCGGCGCGAAATTTTCATCCGATCCAGAAAAATCTCGAAATACTCCATGATTTGAGAAATCGCGGTGTCAATCTCCAGTTCGAGCGTGATGACGTGCGCCTCGCGCTCAACCTGGATGTTGGACCGTTCCACGGCGTAGTTGACCCGGTCGTGGATGTCCCAGTGAATCATGTTTTTGTTGCGCACCCGCGAGCGGATGACGTCGCATTTGTCGGCGATAATCAACGCGGCCGACGGCACGCTGACCGGATCGCCGTCGCTTTCGTCATGATTGCCGATGGCGCCGGCGATCACGGCGATTTCCTCGAGCGGCATTTGAAGCCGGCGCAGGATGTCAAACGAAAGAATGGCGCTGATCTTCGCATGGTCATTGCGATGAATCACGTTGCCGATGTCATGCATCAGCCCGGCGATGCCCGCCAGCTCCGCGTCGCGCTCGGCCAACCCCAGGCCTAAAATGATCCGCTGGGCGTTGTCCGAAACCCGCTGCACGTGCGGAAGCCCATGATTGGTATAGCCGATCACATCCAGATAATGATCGGCCATGTCAATCAACCGGCGCGTTTCCGGGTCCGCCAGAACCGCTTCGCGCGTGAGGGCGCCTTCCCCGCTCGAACTCCTCCTTGACGGCGTCATGCTTATTCCAGTTCTTCTTCCTGGCTCTCCTTGCCTTCTTCCTTGCCCTTGGATTGCTTGATGATTGACCCCACCGCCGTGCGGTTCATCAGGACGCGGACGTTCTTGACCAGCTCGACTTCAACCGTCTGGCCGGACTTGCCGATCCGCGTCACCTTGCCGTGCAGTCCGCCGATCGTGATGATCTTGTCGCCTTTCGCCAGCGCGTTAATCTGCTTCTGGCGCTCTTTCTTTTCCTTTTGCTGCGGGCGAAGGAGAATGAAATAGAACGCCACGGCAATGGCGATCATCATGAAAATCATCTGAGTCGGAATGCCGCCCGGCTCTTCTGCTTTGCCCTGCCCCGCGGCTGCGCCGCCCTGCTGCGCAAGGATTGCCAGGCGGTAGAAAAAATCTCCCATGCGCCCCCTCACTCATTGCTTTCGGATAAAAATCTGGCCTTACCCGTCACGGGTCCTCCCGGCGGACAAGGGCCAAAAGATTAGGAAGCCATCGCCGGCGTGTCAACCGCGAAGATTGACTTTGAGCTCAAAACACCTTGACGATAGCGCAGGGCAGGCGGTATTGTCCTGTTGAAGCAATTGAAGAACGCGGAGGCGCCCCAAGCCGCAACCAAATGTAAAATTAAAAATGAGAAATGAAAAATGTAAAATGACAACCCATCCCGGCAATAGGATTACGCAGCCCTGCATCTTATGTCTGCCGCGCGCCGTCTCATTTTCAATTTCTCATTTCTCATTTTACATTTTACATTGATAACAATGCCATGAGGCGCCTGAGGCCGCATCCCCAAAGATCCACGTGAGATGCAGAGAACATTTAATCTCAGACTCTAAATTCCGTTTTCCGGGGTTGCGATGACAACGGCATGGACATTCGAGATGCTCAATCCCAGAACCTCGGATTATCAAAGGATCCACGTGGAGAAGCCGGTCTTCACCGTCGGGAGGTTTGAAGGCAATGATCTGACGCTGTCATCGCCCTACGTGTCCGGAAAACATTTTGCCGTCACGGTCGAGAACGACCGGCTTTATCTGGAAGACACCAGCAAAAACGGCACATTCATCCATGTCAACGGCGCCTGGCGGCGCATCAGCGGTAAAGAAGAACTGGCGCTGCCGGCTTCGCTTCGGATCACGGATGAACTCCTGTTCCGCGTCACGCTGGCCGTGGAGGCAGCCGCTCTCGAGACTCGGATCGCGCCGCTGACGCTTTCCCGGGTGGTCAATATCCAGGAGCTGGGCGCTTTCGAGATCATCTCGGTGCTGGATATTTGCGGCTCGTCCGAGCTGGCCAATTGCGACGAGCAAATGGCCTTTCATCTCAAGAAGCGGATGACCGCCGTCGCCAAAGAGGCGTTTGATGGCAACGCCGGCTCATTCTATAAGAGCACGGGCGATGGGTTCCTGGCCACTTATCAGCATCCCTCCGACGCGCTCAGAGCCTGCCTGGAGACGCTGTATCACCTGAAAATGCGCAACCAAAGAAGCAAAAATCTGCCGATCCACGTGAGAATTGGCTTGCATGCCGGAATGACATATCGCATAGACACGGAGACGGGGGATCTTCATGGTAATGACGTGAATATCGCCTTTCGGGTTGAGGAACTGCAAAAGGAATCGTTCCAGACGCTCGAGACGCCTTTTCCGGAAAAGGACAGGGTTTTGTGCACGAAAGCCTTTCATGAAAGCGTGATGCAGCAGACGGTGTCGCTGGACGTGTCGTTTGTCCGTTGCGGGATCGCCCATTTGAAGG
>JAPLSP010000100.1 GCA_026398575.1 Candidatus Sumerlaeota bacterium
AAGGCCAATGCTGTTGACTTAAGAAAATGATGAATTTTCCATGCAAATAGTCGAAAAAACAGTTGCATATCGAGCGCCCTTCATCTATCGTAAATGCAGTTGGTAGTTCCACACTATTTTCAAAGGAGATCGCAATGTGGCACACGAATTTCTGAACTTTTGGTTAGTAGCAACCTAAACAGGTTTTTGGGTCTTGTCCCCTCTTCCATGGATCCTTCGATGAGAATGAATGAGCAGGATTTCACGCGGGAACGCAAACTGACGCTGCCTATGTTGATTGTCTTCATTCTTCATTTGGTCGGAGCCGCGCGAACCGAAGGCGTGGATGTTGAGATCGGCCGATTCTTCAGAAACGCCAAGCGCAGCGGTCTCTGGCCCGAAGCCCGGACCGTTCATCGCAGCGCCGTGACCAAGGCGCGCAAGAAGGTCGCCTGGCAGATGTTCCGCGACATTCTGCACAAGGCGGTGGCTTTGGCTTATGAACTGATTCCCGCGGATTCTGAAAACACGTGGTTTGGGATGCCGGTCCTGGCCATAGACGGCTCGAAATACAATCTTCCGGCCACGGCGGCCATCCGCGCCGAGTTCGATCCTGACAGCGGACTGCACGGATTGAGTCACAGCCATTATCCGCAATGCCTCGTCTCCACGCTCTACGACGTCTTCCGGCGTCTGCCCGTGGCGCGAACGGTCATGCCCAACAAGGCCAACGAGCGCGAGGAAGCCATGGAACTGCTGCCCTATGCTCTGGCCAACAGCATCGTGCTTTTCGATCGCGGCTATCCCAGTTACGAATTGCTGCTCTATCTCATGGAGCAATGCCGCCGCCATTTCCTGATGCGGTGTCCCGCGACGAACACGTTTCCGTCCGTCGAGGACTTCATCCGGAGCGGAAAGCGGGAGGCGATCCTCTTCATCCAACCGACTCAAAGATACCGCAATCGCCAGACGGCGCCCGAACGAGAAGAACTCCAACCGCTGAAAGTCCGCGCCATTCGAATGACCGATCCCGAGGGCAAGGAATCGGTTCTGCTGACCGACTTGCTGGACACGAAGGCCTATGGCTGCGATCAGATCATCGCCTTGTATTTCCGCCGCTGGAACATCGAAGTCCACTATCGCGACGAAAAGGTGACGATGGACGTCGAGCAATTCCACGGCCAGAGTTCCAACAGCGTGCGCCAGGAGCTTTTCGCGGCCGCCATTGTGACGGTGATCGCGCGAACGATGGCAAGACTGAGCGAAACCATGCACGACCAGAAGGCAGGGACGGTCCAGACCAAAAACGCTTTTGTGGTTTTGGCCACCGAGGCGGCGGTTCTGACGCCGCACGATCCGGCCGCCGCTTTGAGAATATTTGAGGAAATTCTTCATGACATGGCTCGCGTCAGATACTATCGTCCCAAGAAACCAAGGCCGCCGCAGCCTCGGGTGACAAAGGGAAATGCAAACAAATGGCAACAAGGCAAAATCCGAAAAACGATAGCTCCTTAAGTCAACAGCATTGGGCTTTAGCCGGGGTGGGTCGGCATTTCCTCTTCATCCTAGCCGGCTTTAGCCGGGCTTCTCGCCATGGGCTTCAGCCATCGCCCTCTGGATCACCCACAGGATCATCCACTCCATGCTCCTCAAGGGTTGGATTTGTTGTTCCATTAAGGTGGTGCGCTTTCTGATTCTTAACATACTTGATCAGCGCTTCCGAGTATTTCTTGGAATAGCTGACAATCCCATATCCTCTTTGCCATCGCAGCTTACCCGGGCCGAATTGCTTGTTCATTTCATGCGAACTGGCGCCTTTGATCTTGCCAATGAATTCCTCGATCAAGGCAAGAGGCTCCAGCTGAAAAAGAAGATGAACATGGTCTTGTGTGTTTCCCGAGTCAATATAGTGGACACCTTTGACCTTCCGGCAATACTCCTGGAGGAATTGCATGAGCGCTGGTTCGATCTCTGGTGTGATCATTGGGCGGTCATATTTGCAGTGCCAATTGAGATGTAATAGTATCTCGCTGAAGATGTGACCAGAGCCTGTGTGCATGGCTAAAGCCTTTCGTCGAGAAGCCGCGCTGAAGCGCGCTCGATGGATGGGGGTACTGCCTGACACCCCTGCTGAAGCAGGGTGCAAAGAAGAGCCGGCTAAAGCCCGGCTAAAATCTTCGACCTATCCGCCTGATGCCCGACCAAAATCTTTCACCTATCCGCCTGAAGCCAGTATTAAATCCTTCGCCTGTCCGCCTGATGCCCTACCAAAATCTTTCACCTATCCGCTTGATGCCCGGCTAAAATCTTCGACCTATCCGCCTGATGCCCAACCAAAATATTTCACTTATCCGCATGACAGATTCTGGATTATCGCTTTGCCTAATTTTGAGCCTTTATCTTATGGGTGTTTCGCATGTTGCGCGCAGGCCTGAGGAACAATCAGGTCGTAGAATCATGTATTATATGCTATGGCTTGATTACTACTTTCAGAGTGTCCTGTTTCTTGTCTCTGCAAATCTCGAAGGCCTTTCCGACTTCGGAAAGAGGGATGATGTGCGAGATCAGGGTCTTGCCGGGGAGCACGCCGGCGCGCAGGAGGCGCATGACGGCCGGGTAGTAGATCGCCGGCGAGGCGAAGCTGGCGCGCAGCTGCAGCTTGCGGAAATGAAAATCGTTGGCGTCGAAGGTGATCGAGCCGTCGCCAACGCCAATGCCGATATAGGTCATCTCGCCGCCGTAGGCCAACAGCGCCAGCGCGGGCGACAGATACTGCGTTGGCGCGGTCATCAGCACGTGGTCGAATTGCTGGCGCAGGTCCGCCAGTTCATTGAGCGGCGCATCGGTCGCGAGCGTCTCAGCGCCAAGGCGCGCGGCCACTTCCAGGCGCTTCGCGTTCGATGAGCGGCCGATGACGAGCATCCGCGAGGCGCCGCGATGAATCGCAAGCGCCGCGCCCGCAAGGCCGATCGCCCCCGGCCCGACCAGGCAGACGCGATCGCCCATTTGGATGTCGGCGGTCTTGACCATGTCATAGGCGACGCCCAACGGCTCGACCAGGCACGCCTCTTCCGCGCTCAGCCCGCTGTATGGAACGCAGCAAACCGCCGGAGCGAGCATCCAATCGCTCATGCCCATCGCGGGCTGGCGCCAGAAGTTCGGCGCGTTCTTGTTGCACAGGTCCACGCGCCCGTCGCGGCATAAAGGGCAGCGCCCGCAGAAGCTGCATGATTCCAGCGCGACGCTCTGGCCGCTCTTCAAGCCCTCGACTCCGGCGCCGGTCTTCTCGATTACGCCTGCGATCTCATGCCCGACCGGCCCCCAGTCTTTCTTTTGTTCGGCGGCGGTCAGGTCCGTTCCGCAGACGCCGCACGCGGCCACCTTGAGCAACACCCATCCCGCCGGCGGCTCGTCCGGCAGATCAACCGTGCGCAATTCGCATTGCCAGGGAGCTTTGATATATGCGGATCGAGTCTTCATGCGCTTTTATTCCCTTCAGCCATAGCATGTATATACAAACAGCCCTGATATCATTGGAACACGGATGACGCGGATGCGGCGGATCGTCACGGATTTAAAAAATCCGTGGCGACCCGTCGCATCCGCGCTATCCGTGTTCTATACACATACTCCATAATTATTGCCCGCCCAATACCCGCTCATCCCGAACTCGGCAGATGCGGCGGCAGGCCGGCGCTGGCGACAGAGGCGCTTCCATGCATTCCATGAGCGGGCGCCGCCGGTTTCGCTGTGGTCCGCAGCGCCAGCATCTGCGCCAGCAAACCGGTTCCAGGCGGGATCAGCGTCACATGCGCGCCGCCTTCGATCAGACCCTGGTTTTCCAGTATCTCGAACATCGCCTCTTCGATCTCAGGGTCCTTCCCGATGTCGTGTAGCGCTTCGCCGACGATCTTCGGCCGCAGCGCCGCCGCCTTGGCGAATTCGATGGCCGCTTCGCGTTCGGCAGTCGAGGTGATGATGCTGACTTGGTTCGCGCCGTCCTGTTTGATGGCCGCCGTGACCTGCCGCAGGCGGTTGACGACCTTGCTCTCGATCTGCCGGATCATCCCGTCATCGCGGAAATGCACCTTGCGGATATAGACCGAGCCGAGCTTATATCCCCATTCGGTGGATTTAATGGTGACCTCATCGCGCACGACCTGGCTCATCTGGTGGCGGTTTTCGAGCATTTGCCCCAGCGGCATATTGCTCAGGCAGCGCACCGTGGCGTTGCTGACGTTGGCCGCCAGCGAACCGCGCGGATCAACGTTGCGGAACAAAAATGCGGTTGGATCACTGATGAACATCTCGTACCAGATGCCAATGCCCATCGGCGCGCCTTCTTCGGAGTTGACCGGCTGGCTGCGCAGGTATTCCTGATCCAGGCGCAGGTCCACGAGGTGGCAGCGTCCGATCCAATTGACCAGGAACGCGCGCCATCCGAGCTTGAGAGGAAGGAAATGAAACCCCGGCTCATCGAGTATGCCCACGACGCTGCCGAACAGGACATAGACGCGGCAAACGCGCTCGCGGACGATGACATAGAAGCCGAACTGGCTCAGCAGCCCCAGCAGAATCGGCACAGCGGCAAAGGAGGCAAAAAACGAAATGATCGCGGCGGCAACGAATTGCTGATTCATTGTTTGTCCTCCATGATGAGTTGATTGGCCTTGCCAAAAAGGGCGAGGCGAACATTGCGCAAATAGGCGGGCAATACGCGCGGCCCGCTTGTTTTCATGCGCGCGAGCTGCGAGGCCAGCTGGCGCAGCGGCTCGACTTCGGCCTGCGCCTTGAGGGTCTCGATCTCCACGGCGCGGCGCGACTGCACGATCTTCTGGTCGGCGCTCGCGTGCGCAAGGCTGATATCCGAGGAGACCTGGTTATGCGCCGTGTTGATGGCCGCCAACGCCGATTCGACCTCCGCCGGGGGGTCAATCCCCGTAATCAGCGTCGCGTCGAGCGTGATGCCGTAGCGCGCGGCCGAAGAACGGCACTCCATGTCCATGTGCTCGTTCAAGTCGCGCAGGTTCTTGCGCAGATCGTTGATCGAGACGCCCGTGACCGCGCTCATGCCGGCAGACAAGGCGGCGGCGTCCGCGGCGGCGGTGGCGGCCGTGGGCGGCGCCTCGAAGTTGGCGATGCGCTCGCGCAGGATCGAAACGAAGTACCCCATGATATGGGCGATTGGATTCTTCACGCCGAAAAGATAGGCGTAAAGATTGCGTTCCGAAACCCGGTAGCGGATTTGCCCGGTCAGCCCGGTGTTGAGCTGGTCCTTGGTCACCGCCTCCAGGATGGCGCCGCCCTGGTTGGCGTGCGGATTCTCCGGGTCCCAGGCCATGCTCACCGTCATGGTCGCCACGGAAACCTTGTGGACGCGCTCCCAGGGCCATTTGAAATAAGGCCCGCCGGGCGGAATCACTTTGACCTGCGGGAAATTATAGCGTTCCCGCTCGTCAGGGGTTAGTCCTTCGGAAATTGGGTCGTCGAGCGTGGTTCGTTTTCCCAGCCTCTCGGCGCGTCCGAAGCTGGTTTTGATGGCTCGTTCGCTTTGCTGGACGATGTAGAATCCACTGATGATGCAGCGCACCACGAACCAGCCAAAGATTCCCAGGATGATACCATGCAATACACCCATGCGCGAATCCTCCCTTTCGCGAAAGATTTCGAATGATATGAAATCCGAGGATTGGGCGACAAGCCTATTTTCCGCTTTTTCGCTTTGAGTGGAACCATCGAGCCTTGTAGCATTCCAGGAAACGCGGTAAATTTCATGAGCAAGGACTTATGGGCGATGGAAAAAAATCAAGAGAACAATCCTCTTGCCGACGGCGTCCACGCAATGGTTCCTCGCGAAAAGATGGCGCCGGGCGCGCGCAAGATGCGCGATTTTAATGAACACGTTCCCGGCGCGCCGCTTTATCAGCGCGAATTCGGCTACTATTGCCTGGACGAATGGAAAAAACAGGGCATGCCCGATGACGTTCCGCGCGAGCAGCTCTTTCAATACGATCCGCCCGGACGCCACGCGATCGGCGAACTGGGCTGGTGCGAAGCGGGCTTCAATCCCGTCTTCGAGACCAAGGTCCTGGAAGACCGCGGCGAATATGAACTCGTTCAGGATTTCGCGGGAAGGCACGTGCTTTATTTCAAAGGACGGCGCGACGGCTTCATGCCCACCTATGTTTCGGAGCCGGTCACGGATATGAAGTCATGGGTGGAGAACTGCAAATGGCGGCTCGACCCCGCGACGCCCGCGCGTTACGAAAAGCTGGAAGAGCGCATGGCGCAGGCGCACGCCGAGGCCGCCACGGGCAAACTCATCGCCCAGCACCTGATCGGCGGATACATGTATCTGCGCAGCCTGATCGGGCCTGAGAAGCTGCTCTTTGCTTTTTGCGAACAGCCCGAGCTGATCCATGATTGCATGGAAACATGGTTCCGGTTGGCCGACGCCGTCATCGCGCGGCATCAGCAATACGTGACGATAGACGAAATTTTCTTCGCCGAAGACATCTGCTATAATCACGGCATCCTGATTTCGCCGGATACGATGCGCGAGTTCCTCTTCCCCTACTATAAGCAGGTGATTGCCAATCTGCGCGCGCGGCAGATTGACCGCAGCCGCCATCTCTACATTCAGATAGACACCGATGGCGACTGCCGTCCCGCGATTCCCGTCTATCAGGAGATCGGCATGGATTTCATGTCGCCCTTCGAGGTAGCCGCCGGCTGCGACGTGGTCGAGCAGGGGCGGCAGTATCCGGAATTGCTGATGTCGGGCGGGATAGACAAGCGCGTCCTGGCTTTAGGCAAGCGGGAGATAGACGCGATGCTCGAACGCATCCTCCCCGCCATGCGAGCGCGCGGAGGCTACGTCCCCACCTGCGACCACGGCGTCCCGGCGGAGGTGAGTTATCAGAATTATTTGTATTTCAGGAAGCGGAGCCTTGAGCTGGGAACGCGGTAGATTATCAGGCAACCGGACGCAAAAACAGGCAGAATCATTGAGGGCAGAATCATAATGATTCTGCCCTCAATGATTCTGCCTGTTTCAGGTTCGCCGTCGGCTGTTTGAAAAACAAGCTATCGTTCGCTGCGTGATCCCAGGAAACCGCCGATCACGGCCAGAATGGGTTTTAGTTTTTTCTTTACGGGATCGGCGTCCACGCCGAAATTCTCCAGCGCTGTGGCGCCGAGCAGGAACAGGGAATCTTTTGGCGCGAATATGATGGGGCATGTCAGTGTCTCATCGAGATCGGGAATGAAAAAGAGCGCTTCGCCCAGCAGGCGCTTATCCTTCCGGCCATCCGCCATGATGAGATCGCGCGAACGAATCGGATCCAGCCCGATTTCCTTCAGTCTGTCTTCCGGCGCGAAACTATAGAGCGCTCCGGTATCCACCCAGAAATCTTCCTCGAAAAAACGATCGCGATCCGCAGGATTGATGATGCGCACTTTTTGTTTAAACATTCCCATAGTGACACTTCTTATACACAAGATAATTTTCCGCATCGCTTTCTCTTGCCCGCCGAACGAATGACTATTGAGCGCCATGCATGATTGAGTCAATCAATTTTCATTTGGGCGCCAAAGCAAATGACAATTTCTCCCCAAACCACATTCGCCCTTCAGCGGTCATCTGCAGCTCAACCGACGTCGGCGCTGCGATTCCCGGCGAAAGCGTGAATTCGCCGAAGTCCGCATCGGCGAGGCTCGGGGTGTTGCGCGGAAGCGGCTTTTTTAACTTGAGCGCGGATTCGGACGTCGAGGACAGATAAACCGCGCCGGACTTGCCTGAGGCGGTTTCGGGAGCGATCCATTCGGCCTCCTGAAGATTGCCCACCGAAGCCAACGCCAGGACTGGCGCGTCTTTCGCCACTGCGATCCTGGCGCCGCTTTTTACCTCGACCCATTGTCCCTCGGCGTCCTTGATTTTGAGCCAGTTGAATTCCGCATTCAAATATTTCGGCGGATTCTGGCCGGTATAGGGCGTATTGCCGACGGCCACGAGCGGCGTGTTGGTCGAGTCGGTTCCTGTTCCCAGCGTCTTGATCCCGAGGGGTTTGCCTTCCTTGCGCGCTTGGGCGTAGGCGTCCCTGCCCTCGTGAAACGCAAGATAGCAATAACCGCCCGCATGAGCGTCGCGGTCAATCGTCAGCCAGGTGTCTGGTTTGGGCAGGGGGCGCGCCGCCTGCATGAGCATTGAATATTTCAGCATGAGCAGCGCCGCCGGACGCGGGGTTCCGTCCTGATTCATGATGCCGTAATCGCTGCGCTCGTCCACGCGGTATCCGCCCGGCCACCACCACGGCGCCGTGCCCTGCGCGCCCGCATCGAGCGCCGCCCGGTAAAAGAGCTCCTCATAATTCGCCTGCCACTGGAAGAGCGCCGCATTCGGCGACATCGTTTCATTATCCCAGACCGACTTGCCGAATTCGGACCAATAGACCGGCTTGCCGCGCGTCGTGAATTTGCAGAAGCGCGTGATGAAGCCGGCGGCGGCGTAGCCGTCTTCGCCCGGCTGGATCGCGTAGCCTTCGGGCGAGATGAAATCAATGTGCTTGGGCGTCGCCGTCAGCGTGTAGTCGTGCGGCAGCGTGTTGCCTTGGCGGAAGGAGATAAGGTGATTCGGATCGAGCCGCCTCAGCGCGCGAATCGCATCGCCGTATTTGCGGCTCATCAGATCGTCCATGAAACGGCGATAAGCGGCCACCATCACGCGCCAGCCGCCGTCGTCGCGCAGTTGCTGATCCGAGGGCGCGGTGACCGCTCCATTGGCCGCACGCGGCGCCTTCATGCCCCAATCCTTCTCGGCGTTTTCGAGGCTGCCATAGCGCTCGGCGATCCAGCGCTGCCAGTCGCCATCCCACTTCGGGCGGTTTGCCGCGTCGAAGGTGCTGTTGCCCGGCTCCCAGATAATGTCATAAGCGAAGATCGTTGGATTATCCGCGAGGCGCGCCAACTGCAAAAAATCCGCGACGGCCTTTTCGTTGAAAGCAAGCGGCGAGGCGCCGCTGAGGAAAGCGTTGACCTTGATATTGTGCTTTTCGCACCGCCGCAGGAAATCCATAAAATTGCGCGGCTTGTCCACCGGATGCGTCTGAATGCTGACCATGTTGCCGCCGAGTTTTTCCAGACGCGCCAAATCCTTCTCTATCTCGTCCGGATCGTATTCACCCGGAATCAGCCAATGGCGGTTATAGCGATCCTTCTCAAGCCCCGCGCTGGAGAGCGGCCAGAAATTAACGCCAACGGGCCGCCAGGGCTTGCCCTTGAGATAAAATTCACCGTCGCGCACGGAGACGAAATCGTCCTTGGCGGGCTTGCGAGCCGGGGAGATTTCATATATATGTTTGATTATGTCAATGACTTCGCCATCTTTGGAGAGAATAATGCGAACCTGATACTTGTCCTGGAATAATTTTGAGGGCGACCATGAGGCTTCGATGGATTTGGAGGCGCCAGGCTCGATGTTCATTTCTTCTTCCTTGGAGAAAAAAGACCCAACGCTAATCGGACTAATGACAGGGCCTACAAAATAAGGAGCATTTGCGAGAGTAACCTTAACTTTGACAGAGTTTTGAGAACGATTCAGGACACGCGCTCCCAATTGGATGGGTTTATCTTCCGGCCCATAATAGAAATATTGCGTTCCTCCCTGCTGCAAAAAGATGCCTTGACCGATGCGCTTAGCCAGATTTGTCAGATAGGATGTCGTTATCGGGCTTTTATAAAAAGCCGCATCATTGACGCCGCAAGCCACAACGAACGCTCCCTCGTAAGGTTTCGCATTTAGCAGGAGCGCCCACAGAAAATACCCTCTTTCCTGGCCGCGGTCTTTCGCTGAAAGAAGTGGAATCCACCGCCAGGGGCTTTTCTCCTCAATGCCATTGCCCTGAAAGCGTGTGTGGCATGAAAACGCATTCAAGGGAATGTGCAGGGTGGCATCGTTTAGCTTGGGTGCAGGGAAGAAATCGCTGTTTTCGCATGCAATCCCTGCGATATCATGAAGGCGATAGACCTTATATGACGGCGAAATGGTTTCGATAACGGGCGGCGTATTGCGCAGCGCCTTTTGTCCCTCGCCGAAAGCGTTCTTCGCCGTCCCGATCTTATCAATGAAGATGGCGTGCGGGCCGCCGGTGACGAGGGAGGTGTGGCTTTGCGAGACGCCGAAGCCGAGCTTCGCGGCTTGCGCGGGATTCATCTGGTCGCCTTTGCCGCCGCGCTTGTCCTTGGTGGGCGAATCCTTCCAATAGAGGAAGTCCTCGGGAGAGAGCGCATACGGCCTCCACTGCGGTTCGAGCGGGATCACGGCGATCCAGCGCGAGCCGTCCTTCTCGCCGATCTCGACGGCGGTTTGCGAAGTCAGGCCGTCGCCCTTGGCCCAGAAGCAAAGCAGCGTTTGCCCTTCGCCAAAGAACGGCGCGGGCGGCGCCGCGTTCCAGACGGTCCACCCCGTCATGTCCTTCATCCAAAGTTTCAAACAATGCCCGGCGCCGTCCGCCGCGCCCGCCGCGCCTGCCACGCTCACCGCGCCCGCTCCGCCCGCCGCGCGTTCGGCGCCGGAGGGAATGTCCGGCGCGTTCGTCCCCCGCATCCACGGCTTGACCTGCTTTTCGTCCTCGAAGTCAAACAAGATGCGATCCGGTTTTGTGCGGGCGCACGTCTCGCGCAGCGATTGCGCGTCCATCCATTGTCCGTTGATGCGCCACGCCAGCCGCGAAAACGCCGGCGCGCCGAGGATCATCGCGGCGCCTTTGCGTTCGAGGAATTTCTCCAACGCCGGAACCGCCGCGCCGGGATAGACTTGCGCATTGGGGATCACATAGAGAAAGAATCGCCCCGGATCGAGCAGCGCCGGATCAGCGGCCTGCTCGCCGTTGATGGGGGAGACGTCATACCCCGCCGCGCGCAGGGCAGCGGCGAGGTGGTCCGTCACATCGAGATGGGCGCCGGGTAACGCCTCGCGCAGTATGGCGATCGCGGGTTTGGATTCGGAAGCGGAGCGTACGGCGCCAGGCAAAGCCGTCTTTTCAGCGTCAGCGGCGAACGAGATCGCGAGGGATAGCCAGAGAAGACATAAGGATACGGAAATACAACAGAACCGCGCGGAAGGAATTATGAAATTCAATCCGCGAGATTGCGCAACGGCATTTGAGCGCATTATTTATTTTCCAGATCAATTGGCAAAGTTGGGCGCAAAATTATAGCGGGAGGAGTAAACAAGCAGACCCATGCTGATGGTGCCGTTCGATGGATCGTAGAGCACAACCGGATCCTTATATGTCAATGCGGGCCCGATCCCGACCAGAACATAATCGCCGTCTTGAGTATCTGACGGCATTTTATTCACCCAATGGGTACCGGCCGTGACAGAACTATCCCGGCAGGTGTACATATAGGATCTAGGTCTTATCGCGTCATCGTGATTCACAGAATAGGCTGATTCCGATATCATTTCCGCAAAAGGATCTTTGGGAATGGAAGTCAGATAAGCAATCGGCGTAGTCAACGGAACATAAACTCCCGTGCTGCCGCCACGCGTATCATTGGGACTTGTAACGCCGCCAACACATAAAGGATTCTGGCTCCACAATCCAAATTCAATATGCAGTCTGTCATTACCTTTTGTGGTATCGTCGCCCCAATAATCAACCAGCATGACGTTCTTGTCGGTGCGCATCACTTCGACGCCCATTGCAAGCGTTCGCATATCGGCCTTGCTTCTAGCAACTTTTCCCCGCGTTTGCGCTTCGAGGAAGTTGGGGATGGCGATCAAAGCCAGGATCGCGATGATTGCAATGACGATGAGCAGCTCGATCAAAGTAAAAGCCGAACGAGCGGTTTGACGTGTTTTCATTTTGCGTTTTCCCCCTTAAGATTAATATAGATAGTTTTCTTTGATGAATGGAGTATAGCGCGCGAGGGGCGCAATTTCAAGCGCATTTAGCGGCCTGCATTCTTTTTTTTTGCAGATCAAGCATTAATATATATTATCTTCCTTTTTTAAGGTTTGCACTTGAAAATTCGGCTTGTTCATCCTCGCATGATCCGGCAGCATTTCCCGCGAGGATTGCCCATCATGTTTTCCGCATGGCGATTGGTTCTGTGAGGATTGCCCATCATGTTTTCCGCACGGCGATTGGTTTTGCGAGGATTGCCCATCATGTTTTCCGCATGGCGATTGGTTTTGCGAGGATTGCGATACTACCGGCGGCGCAATCTGGCGCTCGCGGCGGCGGCGGCGGCGGGTACGGCCGTGCTGACCGGCGCGCTGCTCGTCGGCGCCTCGATGCGCGCCAGCCTGGCCGCGTTGGCGCTCGATCGGCTGGGACGGATCGAATCGGCGTTGCGGCCGCCGCAGTTCTTCCGGCAGCAATTGGCGCAATCCTTCCCCGGCGCCGCGCCGGCGATCCTGGCGCCCGGCTCCCTGGTTAATCCCGAGAGCGACGCCCGCGCCCCCAAAGTTCAAGTCATCGCCCTTGAACTGGGAGCGCCACTGGGAGCGCCGGCATCTCTGCCGGCGAGTGAAGCAAGCTCAACCGCCCTCATCCCGCCCCTTATCCCGCTCCCCATCCACCTCGAAGGCTTCGAAGCAATCCTAAACGCCCCACTCGCCCTCAAGCTCAACGCCAAGCAAGGCGACGAACTCTTGCTTCGCGTCCAGAAGCCCAGCGCGGTTCCCCGCGAGTCCTTCCTGGGAGAGCGCGACAAGTCCCTCGCCACGCTCCGCTTAACCATAAAGGGCATCATTCCAGCCGAAGGTCTCGGGCGCTTCGGACTCGGCGCCTCGCAAATCACGCCGCTCAATATCTACGTCCCGCTGGCGACGCTGCAGCGGCGCATGGAAGCGGAAGGGAAAATCAACACCATCCTCTCGCCTCAATCCGGTCCATCGCTCGAAGCGACGCTCAAAGAAAAAATCTCATTAGAGGACGTCGGCCTGCGCCTGCGCGAAACCTCCGCAGGCCTGGCGCTGGAAACAGATCGCATCTTTTTGCGCGAGGATGAAATGAAATTGGCAAGGGAGGCTGTGGGGAGAGTGGACGCAGTGGACTGGGTGGACCGGGTGGACGGAGTGGACAAAGCAAGATTTGCGTCCACCCAGTCCACCCAGTCCACCCAGTCCACCCAGTCCACCCAGTCCACTTCCTTCCCCCTTCCGGTTCTAGCCTATCTGGCCAATACGATCAGCCTCAAAGACCGCACGATTCCTTATTCCACCGTGGCGGCTCTGCCGGCGCCGGATTGGGGGCTGGCCGACTACGAGCCCGGCAAGACGCGCGGAGAAATTGCGCTGAACGAATGGTCCGCCCAAAATCTGGACGCTCGAATCGGCGATGATGTGGCGCTGACTTATTTCGTGGAAGACCCGCGCGGCGAAGGAGGCCTGGCTGAAGAAACAACGACTTTCACCGTCGCGCGCATCGTGGCAATGGACGATGGACGCGTCAACACCGGCCTGGTCCCGGAAATGCCCGGCATTGCCGACGCCGACAAGATTTCCGACTGGAAGCCGCCCTTCCCGCTCGATCTCAAGCGCATCCGCTCGGAGGATGAGGGCTATTGGGATCAATATCATGCCGCGCCCAAGGCTTTTGTTTCGCTTCGAACCGGGCAGGAATTATGGAGTAAAGGCTATGGCCCGGCGACGTCAGTTTTGCTGGGCGACCTGCCTCTGTCGCAAGCGCGCCGGCGGATCGAAAGCCGTCTTGAGCCGGCGCGGATGGGCATGACGTTCGAACCCATCCGCCAAAAGGCTCTCCAAGCCAGCGCGGGCGCCACGGATTTCGGCGGACTCTTCATCGGTTTCAGCTTCTTTCTTCTGGCGTCGGCGGCGATGTTGATTGCGCTGCTTTTCCGCCTCAGCGTCGAAGGGCGGGCGCGGGAATTCGGCCTGCTGCGAGCCGTGGGATTCTCATCGGCCCGCGCGGCGCGCCTGATGCTGGCCGAAGGCGCGCTGGTCGCGGGCGCAGGCGTGATCGCGGGTGGAGCGCTGGGCGCGGCGTATGCGGCGTTACTGATGGGCGGCCTGCGTTCATGGTGGGCGCCGGGCGAAGGGAATTCATTTTTGCGCCTGAGCCTGGATACATCGTCCCTTATCGGAGGAATGGCCGGCGGATGGTTGATCGCCATTGCGGCGATGGCATGGACCGCACGCGCGATGTCGCGCCTCGAACCGCGTCTGCTCCTAGCCGGGCGCCCCGGAGAAGCCTTCGCCGTACGCAGTTCCCGCCAGAGCGGGCGTGCTGCGCGCGGTTCCCGCTTCAGCGGGATTCGCCGCCATCTGGCCGCCATCGCCAGCATCAGTTTCTTCGTCATCGGCGTCGCATTGGCCGCCGGCGCGCCCTGGCTTCCTGCGACCGGGCAAGCCGGCGCATTTTTTGGCGCGGGCGCGGCGCTGTTGACGGCTACGCTGACGGGATTTTCCGTTTGGCTGCGCCGCCACGTTTCTACCGAGCCCCACCGCCTGACTGTTGCGCGATTGGGTATCCTGGCCGCGCGCCGCAATCCGGGGCGAAGCATGCTGACCGTGGGGCTGGTCGCGTCGGCCGCCTTCCTGATCGTCGCGGTGGGCGCCAACCGCAGACCGGCGGCGCCGGCGACAAGCAAGCACTCCGGCGCTGGAGGATTCGCCGTGCTCGCGGAAACGTCGCTGCCGCTCTATCACCCGATTGACCCGAAGCTGCTTCAGGGCTGCGTCGCTTATAACCTGCGCCTGAAATCGGGCGACGATGTCAGCTGCCTGAATCTTTATAAGGCCGCATCGCCGCGCATTTTGGGCGTGCCGGACGCGTTCATGGAGCGGGGAGGATTTATCTTCGCCGGCAGTCTGGCGCGCACGCGGGAGGAGAGAGAGAATCCATGGCTGTTGCTAGCGGGTGAAGAGGGGAGACGCGGAGACGCGGAGACGCTGAGAGGGGAGAGGGGAGACGTGGAGACGCGGAGAGGGGAGAGGGGAGAGGGGAGACAGCAGGCGGGAGACAATAATCCGCAATCCGTAATCCGCAATCCGCAATCTCTGACCCCTGACCCCCGACCCCTGACCCCTGCCCTTAGTTCCCTGACCCCTGACCCCCGACCCCTGCCCCCTGCTCTCATCCCTGTGATCGGCGACTACAATACTGTTGTCTGGCAGATGCAGTCGGGGCTGGGGAAGACCATCGAGGTGGACGGACATCGGCTTATTTTTGTTGCCCTGCTCCAAGGCAGTGTTTTTCAAAGCGAGATTCTAATGAGCGAGCGCGCTTTCCGCTTCCTTTATCCTGGCGAAAGCGGATGGAGATTTTTTGCAATAGAAGAGGCTAGAGGCCAGAGGCTGGAGGCTGGAGGGCAGGGAGTTGGAGAGAGAGACGCGAGCCTCCAGTCTAAAGCCACCAGCCCGCAGCAGCCACTTAATCGTCAATCGTCAATCGTCAATCGTCAATCGTCAATCGTCAATCGTCAATCTCTCATCCGCGGTCTGGATTCCGCGCTGGCGGATTATGGCTTGGATGCGACAGACGCCAATGAAAAATTGAACGAGCTGCATTCGGTTGAGAACGCCTATTTGTCCATCTTTCAAATCCTCGGCGGGCTTGGATTTGTCTTGGGCACGCTGGGGCTGGCCATGACGTTGCTGCGCAACCTGATCGAGCGGCGCGCCGAATTCGCGCTGCTGGCGGCCACCGGATATCGCGCAACGGATCTGGCCTGGCTGGCAATGTCGGAAAATCTGTGGCTTTTTTGCGCGGGGCTGATTGCAGGAACCGTGATGGCGCTTGTCGCCGCTGTTCCGGCGCTGATGGACCGTCAGGCCCAACCGTCCTGGCTCAGTCTTGCGGCAACGCTCTTGATTGTTTTGCTGACGGGAATCATGGCGATCGCGCTCAGCGCTGCCACGGCCTTGCGCATTCCAGCGATTCAGGCATTGAAAGAGGAAGGGTGAAAAATAAGCCGGGGGGGTAGGTCCCGGACGCCGGACGGGACAATCCTATAATAGGCCCTCGCGCGAGGAGGGGGAGATATTCTGGAACTGGAGAGTTGGGGGCAACAGGCGACACGAACGGGACACGAACGAACAGAAGAGGAACAGGTAAGGGGACACTCCTCGCGCAAAGGCCTATATCTTGTAGGACAAGACGTCAAATCATGCAATATATTGTGGCGCCTTGTCAAGAGCAAAAAATGAAAAGATGCAAATATTTTTCAAGGATGGCTAAAACTCCCGCCCCCTTCAGCCAAACCCTATTTTCTCAATAGTCCGCGGATTTGCGCAGCCACGCCCTCGGGGGTGAGTTTGAGGGTGTCGAAGATATCGCGCATCGCTGCATGGGAGATAAATTGATCGGGCAGGCCAAGCATGTGGCAGAAAGCGCATCCTTCGGGATTGCCTGCGTTTATTTCAGCGAGCGCCTCGTTGATGCCCGAACCCATGCCGCCGACAATGGTGTTTTCCTCGAGGCTGAAAAGATTCCGCGCGCATAAGGCGGCGCGGCGCAGCGCATCCTGATCCAGCGGTTTGACAAAGCGCATATTGACAACGCCCACGCTCAAGCCGTCTTGCTTCTCCAAACTCTTCGCGGCCTCGCGCGCGACTGAAACCATGCGCCCGATCGCCAGAATCATCGCGTCGCTTCCCTCGCTCAGGATTTTCGCCTTGCCGATTTCGATGGTCTCGGGAATCTCGGGGATGGGGACGCCTTCGCTCGCGCCGCGTGGATAGCGGATGGCCACGGGACCCTGGCAGCCTTCCAGCGCGAGCCGCAGCATCGCCGCCAATTCCGCTTCATCTGCCGGCGCCATGATCGTCATGCCCGGGATGGAGCGGAGATAAGACAGGTCGAACGCGCCGTGATGCGTGGGGCCGTCTTCGCCGACGATTCCCGCGCGGTCGAGGCAGAATACGACGTGCAGATTTTGCAGCGCGACGTCGTGCACGATATTGTCATAAGCGCGCTGCAGGAAAGTGGAATAGATGCAGACGACCGGCAGAACGCCCTTGGCGGCCAGACCCGCCGCAAACGTGACGGCGTGTCCCTCGGCGATGCCAACGTCGAAGAATCGCTCCGGGTACAACTGCGCGAACTCATCGAGCCCCACGCCCGGCGTCATCGCCGCGGTGATGGCGGCGATCCTGGGATTGCGGGCGGCCTCGGCGACGATCACATTGCCGAAAACGCTCGTATAGCTGGGCGGGCCTGCCTTCTGCGGCTGGATTTTGCCCGTGGACGGCTCGAATAATCCGGGCGCGTGCCAGCGCGCCGGATCGCGCTCCGAGAGTTCGTATCCCTTGCCCTTGCGCGTCGCGATGTGCAGGAGGATCGGTCCGTTGAAGTCCTTGATGCGGGCGAGCGTGGCGATCAGCTGATTCAGATCATGCCCGTTGAGCGGCCCAAGGTACCGGAAGCCCAGGTTCTCAAAAAATTTTCCCGGCAGGATCAATCCCTTGGCGCTGGACTCGACCTTGTGCGTCAGATCGAGCAGGCGCTGGCCGATCATCGGAATGCGCTGGATCATGTATTCCACGTCTTCCTTGGCCAGGTTGTAGTAGTAATCGGTGATGATGCGGTTGAAATAACGCGCGATCGCGCCGACGTTGTGCGAGATGGACATCTCGTTGTCGTTGAGGACGACGATCAGGTCGGTGCCGAGATAGCCGGCATTGTTGATCGCCTCGTAGGCCAGTCCGCCGCTCATTGAGCAGTCGCCGATCACGGCGCAGACTCGGAATTTTTCACCCGTGATGTCGCGGGCCTTGGCGATCCCGAGGGCGGCGGAGATCGAAGTGCTGGCGTGTCCCGCGCCGAAGGCGTCGTATTCGCTCTCGTCGCGCCGCAGGAAACCGCTCAGGCCGCCCGTCTGGCGGATCGTGTCGAAGCGGTCGTTGCGGCCCGTGATGATCTTATGCGCATAAGCCTGATGCCCAACGTCCCAGACGATCTGGTCGCGCGGAGTTTCAAGGACGTAGTGAAGCGCCAGCGTCAGTTCCACGGCCCCCATCGAAGCGCCGAAATGGCCGCCGATTTTCGATATCGTTCCGATGATGCGACGTCGAATTTCCTCAGCCAGTTCCGTCAACTCGGGGATGGAAAGGCGGCGCAAATCGGCAGGGGATTTGATTTGAGGCAAAATTTTAAATTCGCTAGCCATGAAAAGCCTATCATAATTTCCAATTTCCAACAGGGAATTTCCAATTTCCAATAGGGATTTCCAATTTCCAACAGGGAATTTCCAATGTCCAACAGGGAATTTCCAATTTCCAACAGGGGATTTCCAATGTCCAACAGGGAATTTCAAATGCCAAACGGGAAGTGCCTGCACTTGGAAATTGGACATTCCCTGTTGGACATTGGAAATTTCATTAATTCTTTTCTTTCTCAGTTTCTTTCTCAGTTTCCTCTTCCGCTTCTTCTTCTTCCGCTTCTTCCTTCTCCGCTTCTTCTTCCTCTTCCGCTTCTTCTTCCTCTTCCGCTTCTTCTTCTTCCTCTTCCGCTTCTTCTTCTGTTTCTTCTTCCGCTTCGTTCTCGTCAGCCTCGCCTTCCATCTCAAACGGCTCGCTGGATATTTCGCCCTTTTCATTCTCGATCAGCAGCCGCGCTTTCTTCTCAACGTCGGACAGCTGCTGGGAGCATTGCTTGCCCAGCTTGCGTCCCTCTTGAAAGAGCTTGAGTGATTCATCGAGCGCGACTTCGCCGTCTTCCAGTTTGGCGACGATAGTGGCCAGCCGTTCGATGGCTTGTTCGAATTTTCCCTCTTTATCGGGCTTTTTCGCGGGCATTTTGAAATCCTTGGGGGCGATAGGAAATGAATGAGAAATGGATGCGGCCAGAGCGCCTGATTTTTCGCAAATAAATTGAAAGAGGATTTTCCTCGCAAGGTTCGTGCGCGTCAAGGTATTGATTGGACGGGCACGGACGGGCACGGACCAACACGGACTGACACGGACCAATCCGAGCTTAAAACTGGGGCGCTTGTTCAGGGGCCTGGCTTGTAGTATTTGGCTTCTTTTTCAACGATGGTTCCCTGCTTGATGCCGCGTTCGAGCTTGGCTGCGTCAATCTCTCGGCCTTGTTCCGAGGCGATGGACAACAGGGTCTGCGAGGCGGACGGATGCTTGAAATCCGACCAGACAACGATTGCCGCCAGCAATAGCGCCGCCAGGATAAACGCCGGAAAGTCCCGCCCCAGCTTCCTGGCAATCGGACGCTCGCGTGCCTCCTCGCTGCCTTTGACGCATAAGTTGCATCGGAGGCATTCGATCTCGCGCGACGTTGCCATGCCAACCGGACAGCGCGCGGCGCGGCGGCGGCGGCGAGCGAGCCCATCGAAGAGCGCAACGCGATTGATCAGCGAAATCAGCGCGCCGACGGGACAGAAGCAACGGCACCAGAAGCGGAAGTATCTCAGGCATCCCACGGCGATCACCGCGACAAACGCCCATTCCAGCTTCGTCATCTCGAAGGTGAAGAAAAACTGCATTGGATCGAAAGCCGTGAACGCGGCGGCGCCCGATAGCCAGAATCCGATCAGTCCCAGTGCCAGCAGCCAATAGCGCAGCCGGTAAACGCCACCCAGCGCATTCGTGTTGATGGCGCGCGCCCGTCCCAGGCGCGAAAGCAGCTCCTGAAAGATTCCAAACGGGCAGATATACCCGCAAAAAGCCGAGCCGAAAAAAACGGCGGAAACCAGAACCAGTCCCGTCATCAATAGCAGCGACGCCGACGCGAGTGTAAAGACTTCTCCGGACGAAAGGCGCGCAATATGCGGCAGCGTGAAAACCTGGTTGGCCAGCCATCCCAAGACGAGGAGATTGACGATCAGGAATACCGTGCGCAGCCTGGCGCCGGCCAGCCAATAGGCGGGGATGAGCAGGAGAAAGACGATCGCCAACGCCGCGTTCTTTGCCGTTCCGAAAGCGCCGCGCCAGGTTTGAACCGCGAATTGTTTGGCGTCGAGTTCGCGGCCCAGGATGCGCGTTCCGGCGGCATAGGCGGATTGATTGAGCAAATCCAGAATAGCCCGGCTGGTCACGGTGGCGCCGGAAATGCCGTCAATCTCTCTCGCGGTTTTGGCGGGATTCCAGGCGCGTTTTAGATCGAAACCATTAACGTATTCCTTGCCTTCGAATTGGCGGCGCAGCCATCCCTCCAAATCGCCAACGTAAGAAGGCGTTTCGTTTTGCTCCAGAATGCGCGCGCTGTGGATGACTTTTTCATCCACGTCCAGCAACAAGCGGATCGGCCCACCCCAAGCGCGCGCGCCGGGCGCCACAGCGAAAGATGAAAAAATCATTTCTTTCGTCGTGGCATCGGAAACACGGTAATGGGGAAACGGCTTATCCGTGAGGGCGAATTGGCGCCGGCCGGAAATCTCCTGCAAAATATTTTGTGGAAATTCCATCGGCGCCGCGGGCGGCACGGGACGCGCCTTCAGCCATACTGCCCATATCGAGAGGCAAGCCCAAGCCAATATCCATCCCCAGCCAACCAGTTCCGAGTTCCGAGTTCCGGGTTCCGAGAGCCCAGTTCCGGGTTCCGAGAGCCCAGTTCCGAGTTCCGGGTTCAAGATTTCGGGTTGACGGCTAGTGATACAGGATTTTTCTGGCAGGAGCTGATCTATGAAGATTGCCAGCAGCGCGGCGCCTGCGATCGCCGCAAGAAGCCATGCTGTTTGTGGCACGCCGAAGAGCGGAACCATCACGGCGCCGGTCAATAGCGCGCCCAAGGCGCCTCCCCAATTGTCCGTCGCGTCAAGCCAGCCGGCGGTTTGCGAGGTTTGGAGAGATGCGGCAAGTTCCTGCTTTTGCGGCGATTCCATATTCTCGCCAAACCCGTCCAATCGGAGAATGCAAACGGATGACGCGAAGGAAAAAGCCATGCCGCAAACGCCGCCCATCAAAAGAAAGAGACCGAAAAAGCCATATTCTACTGCGGCCAGATTTTGCGCCACGGCGCCAGCTCGCATCACAGCCGGCAGAGCGACAGCTAGGAGCGCCATCGCGGCCAACGAAGCGCACAGCCACAACCGCGCGCGGCCTTCGGTGGTTTTCGGTTTTCGGTTTTCGGTTTTCAGTTCATCATCGGCCTTTCCTGGTTCATCTTTCCCTGCCCGGCGGCGTCCAATCCGCAATCCGAAAACCGAAATCCGAAAACCAGAAGCCAACAGGCTGCCAGCCGCCATCCCGAGCATGAAAAGAGAAACTGCGAACCCGACCCGCTCATAGACCGATCCGAACAAACTTTGATAAAGGAAAAGCAACAGCATATCGGCGGCCATGGCAAACAGCCCGATGCCGGCGACCACAACAGGCGTAACGCTCCAGTTCCGAGTTCCGAGTTCTGAGTTCCGAGTTACAGGTTCCGAGTTACGAGTTGCAGCTTGCGCCTTATTAACGCGGAACTCGGAACTCGGAACTCGGAACAGCACGAGAAGCGCCAGCGCAATCGCGAGGGGCGCCAAAATGAGCGAGACGCCGGCTCGTTCGAATGCTTTGAGCGCCTGCAAAATATTTGATCCGGCGAAATGCCCCCAAAGAACAATATTATAATAATAGGTGACAGGGCGCAGATCGCTGTTGATGGTGGCGGGGAGGCGCTCGAAGCGCTCGCGAACGGCGGCCACGCGGTCGGGCGGCAGCATCGCGGCAAAACCATCCGGCGGAAATTCGGCGCCTTGCGGGCGGATGGCCGCATAGCGGCGCGCCAACTCCTTCCAATCCGACGACGCCTGTCCTTGTTTCGCGCAGGCGACGAAGGTGTTGACGTCGCCCGGAGAAACGACCACGTCCGCAAACGCCGCGCGCAGCGTCGCAAAGACCGAAGCGCCATAGGAAGCGACATCAGGCCCCAAATAATTTTCCGCCGAGGTGATTGAGCATAAAACAATCCCGCGCGCGCTCAATCGCTGGCCAAGCAATTTAAAAAATTCCCGAGTATAAAGACGATTCTGCCAAGCGGTGGAAGGATCGGACGGCACGATCCATGCAAGATCGAATTTCTCTTTGGCTCCGGCTCCGCTGTCCGACGCGTCCGACCGGTCCGACGCGTCTGACTCACTCTTTCCTCCGCTTAGAAGAAATCGCCTCGGATCGCTGTTCACAACGCCAAACCGCCGTGCGTCATCGAGCGGGCGCCGCATATCTTCCGGCAGATGCCGCCGGATCATGTTCGTGAGTTTTTCATCCTGCTCGACGACGACGACCCGCTCGACCGAAGGATAGCGAAGCAGCTCCTGAGCCAGTCCTTCCATTCCGCCGCCCAGCAACAGGATGCGCCGCGCATCCGGCCGCTGCGCCATGGCGAACGCGGCCCGTTGTTCGCAGGCGCGCGCGTCGGGAAATGATGCGACGATCTTATGATTGCAGAAAAGAACGCGCTGATCGCCGCGGCGCGCAATGGCGATATTTTGATTGCGGGAGTCCTGCTCCTCGATCAATTCGAGACCCGGCTGCACGGCGGCAAAGCGCGCGCGCTGGCTGGCGCGCGACCATCGCGAAGCCTGTCCGCTCGCCAGAACGATGGCGCAAAGCAAGGCAATGGCAGCGGGAAGGATCGGACGGCGCGATCCATGAAAGATCGAATTTTTCGGCTGCGCCAGCCCCTCTGTCGGCCGGGTCAGACGCGTCCGACCAGTCCGACGCGTCTGACTCGATTTTGATGGCAGCTTGACGGGGTCTTCCCTGCAGGCGGTCAGCCCATCGAGCGCGACATGAACCGCCGACAGCAATAGCAGCAGAATCAAGATCGCCAGCGGCGACAAGGCGCCAACCCACCAGAATGTGAAAATCACCCCGCCCGCGCACGAGCCCAGCGATTCAAGCCCGTATAGGCGCCCGATAACGTTCTGCTGTTTTTCCGCGCCTGCATCCCCCGCGCGCAAATAGCACCCCAAGGGGAATAATACGCCCGCCAATGCGCCGACGGGAATCATCGCCAGGAAAACAGACAGCGCCAATCTCCCCAATGGCGCGATTTGCGCCAGCGGCGTCGCCGTTAGCCCGCGCGCATATCGCAAGAGAACCAACTCGACAGCCCCCGCCGCCGGCAGGAGGATGAACAGTGAGCAAAAGAGGAAATACGGATTCAGTTTCGAATCTCGAACTCCGGAACCTGAAACCCGAAATTCGGAACTAGGACCCTGGCACTCGGAACTCGGAACTCGGAACTCGGAACTCAAAGACGTGAACCGAAAACCGAAAACCGAAAACCACGAACTGAAAACCGAAAACCGAAAACCGGAAACCGAAAACCAAGAACCGGCATAAGCCCCTGCCCCGAGCCAGAAGAGCCACGCGGTGAAAAACACGCCCAGCGCGGCTTCCGAACCGTGAAACATGACCAGAAACTCACGGACAAAAACAGCCTGCGAGATCAGGACAATGAATCCCACGTGAAAGAAAAAAAAGTCAGTGCGTCGGGCGGACATTTTAGTCAGGAAAAAAAGAAAGGATGCAAGGCTCTTTCAGGCAAAGAATTTTTGACCTAAGGCAGCGCGCTGCGGAGAGGATACTTTATAAAGCGCCGTTCCCCGCAAGCGCCTTATTAATTGCCTTCATGGTCCGAAGGGTCCCGGACAATGCGCCGATGATTTGCCGGTATTGCCCGATCTCCTCCAGCGTCAGCTCGCGTCCTTTGCGATCCTTGAGCCATTTCAGGCAGACTTGGTATCCGCCGATTTGAAATCGCCAAACCGCTTCGGGAATCCGGTCAAAATATTGTGAAGTATTGATCCGGACGCGCCCGGCTTTTGCTGCTGGCCTGGCTTTTTCAAAGCGCACGGCTTCAACGCGCCGCCGACCTTTGCCCATCAAGGGAGGGATGGCTTCAGCGGCGGCACGCCCGCGCATGAGATGAAGCGCGATTAATTCCGAGCCTAGCTTGCATAACCTGCGAAAGAGCCGCAGACTGGCAGGAGGGGGAATGCGCGGGTAGCCAATCTTCAGCATTTCGGCATGGCGGCAACGGTAGGAGGGGGCATGCAGAACAGCATAGATATAATGAAACACATCCTCGGGTCCGACGGTTCTCTTCAAGTCTCCTTTGCCCTCGGACGTGAAGGACAGGCTCAAACAAGCGGATAAATGATCTATGTATGCGGAAGCCAGATTGGGTTTGCGCCCCTTTCCTGAATCACAAATCACATCGGGAGCATCGCCATTGGAAGCTTTGCAATCGTCAGCGCCTTCATCGGGATAAAGATAAAGAGGAAAGACGTTCGCAATTCCGCGATTGCTGACGAATACTCGGCATTCGGTTATTTGATCCGAGGCCAATGCATAGCAGAACTCCGGCGTGCGATACTGATACTGGCGCATGGCCGCCAACGCGAGATTATCGCCCTGGAGTATATGCTTCATGATTTCCCAAGCTGGCCGGCTGGTCAGTCCGGGAGCGTAATACACCCAGCGTCCATCGAAGGGACGGTAAAGACAGCGCCGGATATTCGCAGGATCGAACGCCGTCCGTCGCCGGCGATCCGGCAGATCATAGCTGGAGGATCGCGTCACCCGATAGCGTTCGCGAAAGGCGGCGGACAAACCTTCGGCGGAATAAAAAGCCTTCATGCGCTTTTCCAGCGAGCGGCGGTCGAAATCGAAAAACAAATCGTCCCGGTCCGTCTTGAAGCCATTTTGATTCACAGGGAAAATATCTTTGAGGCTGGGCCATGACGCATATTCCTTGAGCGAATCCAAAGGCCTCGGGACGAAAAAGAAATCCGGCGCTTGGGGCGTCAGGCGCTTCCATTTGACGCTCTCGAGGTCCGTGTTCGCCAGAAAATCAAATTTCGCTTCCCGCAATCCCCAGAGATCGGCGTGATGTATTCGCGCAGTTTTTTTGCGCACCCCGGGCGTTTTACAAAAAATAGAAATCGCGACGCCTTGCTGAATATCAAACACGTTTTCATCCTTCGAGCCGTCCGGACAAGTCTCTTTCTTTTTCGAGGCGCCATGCAGATCCAGGAGATAAATGTCCGTGAATGTCTCCATCAAACTCTCGCGCATCCGACGGTGCGTCAGGCCGTCCAGAAAAGTATTGCTCGTGATCATGCCGATGACGCCGGCGCCGGTTCGCTCGATCCTCCATTGCGCCCACCGGATGAACTTGATGAAGTCATCATCGAGATTCAGTTTCTTTTCGGCCAATCCGCGCTTGTAGTCCTCGAGCAGCCGCGATATCTGCGCGCCCTTGTTCGTCATTCCGAAATTGGAGTAGGGAGGATTGCCCACGATGACGAGGATAGGCTGATCCTCATTGGCGAACGGCGCGGCTTCCGGCTGCGCGACATCCCTGGATGCGAACGGCGGCAGTCCCTGCAAATCGGGCGGCGCCTTTTCTTCGAGCGTGTTGCCAGGATAAACGCGCAAATGATCGCCGGAAGCGAAGGTGAAGCCGGTTTCAGCCAGGAGATTCTTCAGCCTCACGAGAGCAATGGCGCAAGGCTCGGGAAGCAGTTCCAAGCCAAAGACTCGCGGCAGCAGATCGCGCGATACATAGTCATTCCACGCGCCTGCCAACCTCTTGTTGATCCATGTTTCATGAATCTGCTGGATCACTTTATGGAGAAATATCCCCGTGCCCGCGGCCGGATCGAAGATCATCACGCGATGGTGTTTTTCAGCGCTCGCCCGGCGCCGTCTGCTATGGGCGTCACGCATCGGCGCGCGCAAAAGAATTTGCGAAGAATCCGCCAGCCCGTCCTTCAAGCCAAATTTCGTCTGAAGGATCTTGTCAACGCTCCGGACAATCCATAAGGCCACCGGCTCCGGCGTAAAATAAACGCCGCGCGCTTTACGCATCGCTGGGTCATGGACGGCAAGAAAAGATTCGTAAGAATACGCTGTGCCGTCTTCGCGCCCGTCGCGATGCTTAGAATCCGCGAGGACACGATTCATATTGGCTCCGCTTGTGGCTCGCGAGCGTTCAGATTCATCGGAATTTATTACCGAGTGTTTGCTCAGGCATACATAAGCTTTCCCTTGGGTTCGGGAATTGCCCGTCCAAGTTCGCCAGCCGTTTCGATCCATTCCTGGATTACAGTTTCCGCATTGGCCACTGCTTCATGATAGGTAGGTCCATCAGCCATGCAACCAGGCAATTCTGGGACCTCGACAATAAACGCCTGATCTTCAGCGCTCCAATAGATGACCATCTCATATTTGGCAATCATGCCGATCCCTTTCCATCATTCCCCCAGCCTCCCGCGCAGCGCATTAAGCTCGGTGAGCATTTCGCCCGGCAGGCGGTCGCCGATCTGGTCGAAGAATTTTTTGATTTCCTCGGTCTCTTTGCGCCAGGCCACCCGGTCCACCGTCAACAGCCTCTTCATCGTTTCCTGGCTGATATCGAGGCCCGTCAGATCGAGCGAATCGGGCGCAGGGACGTTGCCGATCGGGGTTTCAACGCCGTGCGCGTTGCCGCGGCAGCGGTCAATGATCCATTCCAGCACGCGCAGATTATCGCCGAAGCCCGGCCACAGGAATTTGCCGCTGTCATCCTGCCGGAACCAGTTGACGTGGAAAATCCTGGGCGCAACCTCGAGACTACGGCCAACGTCGAGCCAATGCCGGAAATAGTCGCCCATGTTGTATCCGCAGAAGGGCAGCATGGCCATCGGGTCGCGCCGCACCTGCCCGGTGGCGCCAACGGCGGCGGCGGTCATCTCGGAGGCCATCGTGGCGCCGACGAAAATGCCGTGCTGCCAGTTGAAGGATTGATAGACGAGTGGCGCGAGCTGAGCGCGCCGTCCGCCGAAGACAATGGCCGAGATCAGCACGCCGTGGTGATGCTCGACGCGCGTGGAAATCGTCGGGCATTGCGTGATGGGCGCCGTGAAGCGGCTGTTGGGATGGGCGGCTTTTTCCTTCGTGCCGTCCGAATTGGCCATGCCGGGCGTCCACTTGCGCCCGCGCCAGTTGATCCCTTCCGGAGGCGCCGGGTCGTCGTGTCCTTCCCACCAGATGGTCTGGTCGGGCTTGAGGAGCACGTTGGTGAAGATCGTGTTGCGCTTGATGGCGGCCATCGCGTTGGGATTGCTTTTGGCGTTCGTGCCGGGCGCCACGCCGAAGAATCCATATTCGGGATTGACCGCCCACAGCTGGCCGTCGGTGTCAATGCGCATCCAGGCGATGTCATCGCCGAGCGTCCAGATGCGGTAGCCTTTCTCCTTCAGCCCCTTGGGCGGGACGAGCATCGCCAGATTCGTTTTGCCGCAGGCGCTCGGGAAGGCGGCGGCGATATAAAACACGCGTCCGTCGGGATCTTCCACGCCCATGATCAGCATGTGTTCGGCCAGCCAGCCCTCTTCATGCGCCAGGTGGCTGGCGATGCGCAGGCTCAGGCATTTCTTGCCGAGCAGCGCGTTGCCGCCATAGCCCGAGCCGACGCTCCAGATCGCATTGTCCTGCGGGAAGTGCAGGATGAGGCGCTTCTTGTCGTCCACCTGCGCCTTGCCGTGGACGCATCGTGTGAACTCGCCGATGGCGCCCAGTTTCTTCAAGACTTTGTCGCCCACGCGCGTCATGATGCGCATGTTCAATGCGACGTAGATGCTATCGGTGATCTGCACGCCGATCTTGCTGAAGGGCGAGCCGACGGGCCCCATCGAGAAGGGAATGACGTACATCGTGCGCCCCTTCATCGAGCCGGCAAGGATCTCGGCGGCCTGGCGATAGCCATCCTCCGGCTTCAGCCAGTTGTTGGTGGGCCCGGCGTCTTTCTTGTGCGGGGTGCAGATGAACGTGAGATGCTCGGTTCGGGCCACGTCGTTTTCGGCGGTGCGATGGTAAAAGCATCCCGGCAGGACGTCCGGATTCAGGCGGGTGAGTTCCCCCGTTGAGCAGGCTTCATTTTCCAGCGCCTCTTTTTCCTTTTCGCTGCCGTCCATCCAGTGGATTTTGTCCGGCTGGCAAAGCTGCGCGATTTGCTCGACCCACAATCGCAGTTCCCGGTGTTCAGCGCGGTCCGGCATATTGGACTCCTATGCTAAAAATTATTATGGCCGAAGAGATTTGAAAACTGACATTCGAGATTTGAAATATCTCTGAATGCAGCTCATTTTATTCCCAACCGATCAGCTTCCTCCGCTGTCAGACCCATGGCGGCGGTGACTTTCTGCATTTCTTCCTCGCCTCTTACCTCTTCGAACGCATCCATAACGATTCTTGATCGAATGCTTTGTTCCAGATCTTTCCACTTGGACCAGATGACAAACAAGTGCGTCGTGAAGGGGCTCGGACGCTCGATGATGATATCGGGCTCGCCGCTTTCCTTTGGGTTTTCCAGCTCAGCCTTCAGCTCAGCTAACAGCGCCGCCTCTTCAGGCACATCCGTTCGCAAGAGCGCATCACGTATTGGCATAGTTTATCTCCTTATTCTGGCATGATTACTGGCGAGCCATCCTACATGTATAATAAAGCGTTCGGCATCGTCTTTCGTTGCCTTTCCGGGGCGATAGCGCATTCCTATGAACCAGTCGTTGAAAATGACAGCCATTACCTGCAAGAAACGATTGGGTGCTTTCTGCATGCCTCGCCGTCTCTGAATAATTTCCTGTGACCAGAACCAAAGCCCATGCCCTGATTCAAACTGTGCATCATAAGATGGTTTATAGCTCTTTCGACTTAATGGATAGTAATAGTCCTCCGCGATATCCGATGGCTTTGCGCCTCCCAAAAAATAGCAAGCGGTTTTTAGGTACATCTCCGCCGCAAGCCCGGCAATGTAGATTGCAGTATGGTACTTGCCTGACTTGCAGAGCGCGTTGGCTTCATCCAAGCGGCGAGAAGCAGAAATCTCCAAATCCTGCACCGTTTCATCAGTGGCTGTTAGGAGCGCTCGATATCCCATCTTTCGCCAGATCCCTTCCGGAGGGTTTCCTGCCATCATCCCTGCTTTGCCATCATCCCTGTTTTGGCATCAGTCCATGCGCGCGCGCATAGGCAAAGACATCGCCCGCCTCCAGGATGGGCAGGATGTCTCCCAATGGCTTCAGCGAAAAGACGCGGTCCGGCGCGCTCAGGCGCAGTTCGTTCTTCTTCAAATCCACCACCGCGATCTCGCCGGTTTTTAGCTGTTCGATCAAGCGCGCGGGAGTCTCCACCGGCGCCAGATACCCGCCATTGACGCTGTTGCGGAAGAAAATGCGCGCGTAGGATTCGGCGATGACCGCCTCGACGCCCGCTTCCCGAAGCGCAAACGGCGCATGTTCGCGCGACGAGCCGCATCCGAAATTCTTGCCGGCGACAATGATACGGAATTCGGAAACCGTTTTCCCCTCGGCGACGAACGGCGTCGAGCCTGCCGGGCGCCCGGCCTGCTGGATGGGCACGCCGCTCAAGGCATATTTGCCGAACAGTTTGCGCTCCTGCGGATCGCTCAGACGATAGACAAGATACTCGGCGGGAATGATCTGATCCGTATCAATATTATCGCCAAGCACGTAGATGCGGCCTTCGATTAATGTTCTCATGGGCGGCGCCTCCTTCTTTTTGCACTCTAAACGCCAATCAAAAACGTTATGCGCAACGCTTAAGAAGCGTAGTTTACATGATTCCGGCCCCGAAGCAAGCCGGATATTTCGCCCGGATATTTCGCTCCTTCCGCGCCAAGATCGTGGCCGCGCAAAATAAAATACGCTGGCGCCGCTTCTTTGCGTCATAAATGCCTTGACCCGTTTGGCTCTGATGGGCAAATTATTATCTTTCTCGCCTGCTGCCCGCTGTTTCTCGCTGACGCGCTGGCTCTCTTGACAACAGGTCTTTAGATTCTTATGACGATAAAGAAAAAAGATGCGCCAGCCGTAGTGGCGCGGCGCGTGCGTGTGCGCGTTCCGGCTTCCACTTCCAACCTCGGACCGGGATTCGATTGCCTGGGCCTGGCGCTTTCGCTTTATAATATCTTTGTCCTCGAACCGGCCGACGAGGTTTCAGTCAGCGTCCATTTCCAGAATAACGACGAGCACGACGGACAGCTCATGGACAGTGGACGCAACAACCTGGTCTGGCGCGCGGCCAGCGAGGTGATCCGCCGCTGCGGAGCGCGCCTGCCGGGATTGAAGATCAAAATGGACATCGCCGTGCCGCTGGCGCGAGGCCTGGGCAGCAGCGCAACCGCCATCATCGCCGGCGTCGCGGGGGCCAACGCCCTCCTCGGCGCGCCCCTGAGCGACGATGAAGTGTTCCGCCTCATTGCCAACTTCGAAGGGCATCCGGACAACGTGGCCGCCTCTTATTACGGCGGCCTGACGGTTGCGACAACGCACAACGGCATTCCGCGCGTCATCCGCTATTCGGCGAACCAGACGCTGCGGGCCGTCGCCGCCATTCCTCCCTATCCGCTTTCGACCGAAAAGGCGCGCGCGGCGCTGCCGAAGGAAATCCCCTTCGCCGACGCGGCGCACAACGTTGCGCGGGTCCCTTTTGTGATACATGCGCTGATCGAAGGCGACGTCGAACGTCTGGGGTGGGCCATGGACGACCGCATGCATGAGCCGTACCGGATCGCGCTCCTGCGCAACGGACGGGCGATCCGCAAGGCGGCGCAAAACGCGGGAGCGGCCGGCGTGGCGATCAGCGGCGCCGGCCCGACGATGATCGCGTTTTGTCTCGAGCCTCAGGCCAAGGCCGTCGCCGAAGCGATGCGCGGCCAGATGAAAGAAGGGCGCGTGGAAATCCTCGAAATCGAAAGCAAAGGCGTTCGGACAACGATCAAAAAATGAGACGCGCTGGACGGTTATGGTTGTTGTGGGCCCCAAGGCTGGCGGCGTTGCTGACAGGCCTGTGCGTGAGCGCATCATTGAGTTTGTTCCTGCCGGCAGTCGCATCCGCCCAGGCCGCTGCGGAGGCGGAACGCGCCACGGCCAGACCTTCGCTCGCGCCTTCCGACGCCGTGGCGCCGGCGCCCGTTGTCGCCGCTTCCCCCACGCCCCGGCCAATCCCGCCCTCCACTCCTGATGCGACGCCCGCCGCCGGAACCGAAACCAGGGAGCCGGCGCTGCCCGCCTGGGCGCCACCTCCGGCCATCGCCGCCAATCCCGGCATGACCCTGATCCATAAAGTGGAATTCCGCCGGCGATGGATGAGTTCCCTCGAAGGCAGGTTCATCGAGATTCGCTCTTCGCCATCGTTCATCCGTGACGTGGTGACGACCGGTTCGTTTTATTTTACCCGCGAACCCTGGCGGCTGCGATGCGATATGGTCACGATGGGGGAGGCGGTCACTTCGCCCGTTCGCAGCATTTTATGGGTTGATGGAGGCTATACCTATGACTATGTCCCTCAGACGAATCAAGTGACGATGTACGCGCCACGCTTATCGGACAGCTGGTTCCCCAAGGCTCATTTCCTTCTATTGGGCTTTTTTCTCGATCCCAAGGACGTGGTGAATCTGTTCGCGGTCGAGCGGATTCAACCCGATCCGGATGACCGGCATTTCCGGTTGAAACTGGTTCCATATTTTCCCGCTGAGATGGGAGGGGTGTCGCTTTTGCTGGTGGACTTCGAGCGAACGGCGTTGTATCCTACCCGCGTTTTCCTGACGGAAGAAGGAGGCGAACAAACGGAAATTCGCCTCAGCGACATCCAAGTGAACGTCCCGGTGGACGAAAGCTTCGAAACCCGTTTGACGCCGTCATATCAAGGCGCCAAACTCGTGCGCCGGTGAAAAAATAAGAGAGAGAGTTTCAACGATGATTCCCGCTTCGCACCAATCCGCAATCCGCAATCCGCAATCCGCAATTAAAGCTATAGCCTTGGCGGCGCTTGCAATGATGGCGTTTGGCTGCGCCACGATTCCCTATTCGCGCCTGCTGGACAATAACATCCGGAGCGTCTATGTCACGATGCTCCGCAACGACGCCTATGAACCGGGCGTGGAAGAGGATTTGACCCGTTCGCTTCAGGAAATCTTCATCGAGGATGGCCGCATCGCCGTGACGCGCGAAAAGCAAGCCGATATGCTTCTGGAAGGGAAAGTCAATTCCTATAAGATCGCTCCCCGCGGCTTCGAGGCGGATGAATTCGCCTGGTATTCAATCATCGAGATCACGGCGGAAGTGACCGCCTACGATCCCTATGACTACGACCGCCAGTTCCCTTTGGGCACGTGGAAGGGCATTACGATCCGCCATGAGTACATCAGCGACACGCGCCGGATCAAGCGATTGACCGAGACAGACGATAAAAAGCTCGCCCTCAAGCGGCTGGCTCAGCGTATTTTCACCCGGGTGATGTACTCGCGCCCCGACGATATCGAGAAAATCAGGGAAAAGCGCGATGAAACCATCCAAGCCGCCCGCGTCCGCGAGCGCCAAATCCAGTTCCGCTCGGCCTACGCCCCTGAGTAAAATTTTGCTCAGCTTGGTCCGTGTCAGTCGGTGTCCGTCCGTGTTGGTCCGTGTCCGCCCGCGCCACCCTCATAGCGATTTCCTGATCGCCGCCAGATGCCGCAGGTTTTCTTCGCCAATGGGCTGCAATTCGCCCAGCGTCCGCGCCTTGAGGATCACGTCGCAATAAGCATCGAGCACTTCCATTCTCCAGAATGCGTCCATCAACGTCGGGCCCATCGCCAGCGCGCCATGGTTGGATAGCAGGATCACATTGTGGCCCGCGACAAAAGGCTCGATCGTAGCCGGCAGGCGCGGCGTCCCCTGGTCGCCATAAGCCGCCAGGGGAATCTGTCCGATGATGACTTCGACTTCCGGCAGGACGCCCGTCGGCAACGGCGTATGCGTCAGGGCGAAAACATTGGCGTTGCGCGGATGCATGTGCACCACGGCTTTGATGTCCGGCCGCCTTTCGTAGCAATACAGGTGCAGCAGGATTTCCGAACTGCGCTTGCGCCGTCCCTCGATATGCGCGCCTCCGGCGTCCACCACAACCAGATCGTCCGGCGTCATATAGCCTTTCGAAATTAGGGTCGGCGTGCAGAGAATCCGGTCTGGCGCCAGGCGGTAGGAAATATTGCCGCCGTTGGCCGCGCAAAAATTCAAAGCATGGCAACGCCGGCCAATCTCGCAGATCAGCTCGCGCGCGGCGGATTCGGCGATGTTTTTTTCGTCGCTCGGGGAAGACCAAAGAGGCATGGATATAAGTCCGCAAAAAGTGGCGCTCAAAAATCGCAAAAAAAAGCGTTTTATTTATAATTGCGGAGCTGGCGGCGCGTCAAGGGCGCAGCCTGACTTATAGCCAGGCGCCAAGCTTTGCTAAATACTCAGCATGTCTATCAGAGCTGGCGCCGCATGGTAGGCCGTCCCGCTCCGCCGGGCGGCCATCGCGCGCCAAGGCCGCCCGGCGGAGCAGGACGGCCTACCATGCTGGGCGCCCCACGTCAAGCGGCTTGCTGAAAACTATTTGCCTCCGAGAATAAACAGGAGGTAGCCTGAGCGCGGTGGACGGGAAAGCGGCTCATTTCCCCTTTGTCATGCTCCCCAAAAATCCAATGCGCCTTCGCTGAATAGGGTTGTGCTATGAACAGCTACGAACGCTATATGGCCGTCGTGAAAGGAAAGCCCTGCGATATTCTGCCGCGCGTGCCGATCCTCATGCGGCTGGCCGCCGAATATATCGGCTCGAACTACGGCGCCTTCGCCTCGGACTATCGCGTGCTGGTCGAATCCAATCTGCGCTGCGCCGAGGACTTCGGCATGGACCAGGTCAGCGCCATTTCCGATCCCTACCGCGAAACACAAGGCTTCGGCGCCGAGATCGTCTATGTGCGCGACGGCGTGCCGCGCTGCAAGAAGCATCCGCTCGAAGACACCAAGGATTTGCGCGCGCTGGCCAAGCCCGATCCGCTCAAGTCCGAACGGATGCTCGACCGCGTCCAGGCCGTTCGCGCCTTCAAGGAAAGAGCAGGGGGGCGCTATTCCATTCTGGGATGGATCGAAGGGCCGGCGGCCGAGGCGGGGGATTTGCGCACGGTGATGAATTTCATGACCGACCTGCTCGAAGACGAGCCGTTCGTCTGCGAGCTCATGGACCTATGCGTCGAGGTGGGGATCGCTTTCGCGCGCGCGCAGGTTGAGGCGGGCGCCGACACCATCGGCGTTGGCGACGCCGTGGCCAGCCAGGTATCGCCCGATGTTTACGAGCGCCTGATCCAGCCGCGTGAAAAGCGCCTCGTCAAGGCGATTCAGGATATGGGCGCGCTCGTGCGAATGCACATCTGCGGCAATATCACGCATCTCCTGCCGGGGCTGGCGGATATTCGGCCGGAGATTCTGGACGTGGATTGGATGGTGGATTTGGAGCGCGTGCGCAAAGCGATGGGCGCGGGCATCGTCCTTGCCGGCAACATTGATCCCGCCGCTGCCGTGCGTTTCTCGACGCCAGATAAAATCCGCGCCGCTATCCGCGACTGCCGGCGCCGCGCGGGCAATCCCTTCATGGTCAACGCCGGCTGCGAAATCCCCGCCGGCACGCCCTACGAAAATCTCAAAGCCCTTTGCGAGCCGGTCGCGATGGAACTGCATTAGCGCCGCGTTGCAGAAGCCCCCGCAGATGACGCAATCGCTGCCATTTTTTCTCGCGAGGAATTTTGGCCGGTCTTTAGCCGGTTCTGGAGTTTGGACGTTTGAATCCGCCGGAGGCAGGCTCTGGAGTTCGGATGTTTGAATCCCCCGAAGGGGGAGAACTATCATAGCCGTGGGTGAAGCGAAGCAAACCCACGGAAACGATGAGTGCAAAAACAGGTCCCCGGAGGGGGCCAACACAGATCGAAAAGCCGACTGCATTTCGTTTGTGCGCTTCCAATCGGGATTGTGTCTGTGCCGACGTTGGCCCCCTTCGGGGACCGATGATTCCGCATGCCGCTACCGTGGGTTCGCTTCGCTTCACCCACGGCTACGATAGTTCTCCCCCTTCGGGGAAAAAATGTCCAGACTCCCGAGCATGCTGAAACAGGCCAAAACTGCGCTGGAGAAAGAGGCCGTTGGAAAATTTCGGACAGGAATGGCGCCGAATATGTGGCTTAGGGCGCTGATCTATGCATTCATATTGTCCCGCAGCTCTTTAATCCATTCTCGCAATGTCGCCGCGTCGCGGAGCATTTGGTTTGGATTATCGGCGATGACGAATTCCAAGAGGGCGAAGAGGTCGCCGGACTGGTTGTTCGCCGCCTTGGCGGCTTTACGCAGATACGCCGGCCAGACGCTTTCGCCTTCGCTGAGCGGCTGCTTCGCCACCGTTTGCAGATCCCACTGAAAGACGTGCAGTCCCGCAAGACGGGGTAGCGCCGCGTCCATATCGCGCAAGCATTGCTCATACGGCATACGCTGATGCGGCTGCCAGTAGGTCTGAAAATTCGGGTGATTGACCGCGTCGAAAAGCGCGCGCGCCGAATCGGCGGTATCGGTCAGCGTTCCGCCGTGCCATTCGCAGACGATCCGGATTCCGGCTTCGCGCGCCAATTCCGCAATGCGGCGCCCGTCCTCCGAGACCATCCTGCGATAACCTCCGTCCGCGTCCTTGGACCCTTTGCGCCCGGCCCAGACGCGGATGATGGGCGCGCCCAGCGTCTGCGCCGTTTCCAGGACGCGCGGGAAAAAATCCGGCGCCTCTTCGCCGAGGCGATAGTAAGAGCCATACGCAGCCACAGCCAGCCCCGCGTTGCGCGTGAGGGCCGTTACTTCGCGCGCCGCAACGATGTCGCCATGCGGAACATGGACGTCGCCGCCCCATTCGATACCCTCAAGTTTGGCACGGCACGCCCAAAACACAATCATGCTCGGGCTAAATTTTCGGAATGTGATGGATACCAGGCCCGACCGGATCATCTATGTTCGCCTCCCGACATTTTAGCCTCTTACATTGATGGAATGAGAACTCGTCTCTCACTCGAAAATTTCAAATTTCAGATCTCAAATTTCAAATCTTTTTGGTTAGTTTTCGCATTGTGGTTCATTCCCCCGCGCGAGGCTCAAGTATTTTTTTCGCATCCGCCACATTTTGCCCTTGACGCGCCCGGCCATCCAGTATTAGTGTATTAGCATAATAATACAGTGCGCCAGGAAACGGCCTTGGGAATGATTATCGAAATTGACACACGCAGCGGCGTCCCCATCTATGCCCAGGTGATCGAGCAGATCAAGCGGCTCATCCTCGCCGGGCGCCTGGCCGAAGGCGCGCAGATCGAGCAGGTCCGGAGCCTGGCCGCGCGCCTGAAGGTCAATCCCATGACCATCAGCAAGGCCTACAGCCTGCTTGAGCGCGACGGCCTGCTCGAACGGCGCCGCGGCGTCGGCCTGTTCATCGCGGGCATGCGCAAAGACACGCAGGCGCGCTTCCGGGGCCGCGTGATCGAAGACGCGTTCCGCAAGGCCGCCGCCGCCGCCATTCAGATGAGCGTCAGCGAGCAGGAGGCGTCCGCGCTCCTGGGCGAAATGTATCGCAAACTATCCGGCCGAAACAGCCCTCGAGCCGGCGAAGAATGAATGCAAGGAATGAATACCACGAAAGGAGGAACAAATCGAATGCAGAGGGAAACGAAAACAAAGCGAAGGCGAAATTGAAAACAGCGCAAGATGAAAAATGCAAATCCTGATGATTGGCGTAAAGACAGTTTGTAAATATACCAACTCCAACTTGGAAAAGGAGAATGACAATGAAATCGCAAAAGCAAGCCTTCCTCGCAGCCGCATTGATGCTGGTTGCGGCATGTCTGGCGCCTTCAATCGGCTGGGGCGCTGGCGCCACGATCGGACAGCCTCCCGCGCAGCCTGCCCCTGGGGCGCCCCCGGCGGCTCCGGCCGCCCCCCCGACGTTGGACGATGCCCTCGCCGTGTTCGTTCTGCCCAATGTCTTGGCGTTTGATGAGCGGGCGAATCAGGTGTTTTCAAAATTCACACAGGGCACGAATCCCAATTTCATCCGCAAGCAACTGGCCGAAACGATGGGCGATGCGACCCTGGCTGGACTGCCGAATGGCGCCGGGATCGTGGTTGTAGTGTTTTCGCCCGACATGTTTGTGTCCTTTTGCGAGGCCTTGCCCGCAAAGATTAAAGACTATGCCGCTGCGGTCAGGAAAAACGGCGACAAATCCGATGAAGCGGATGGTCTTTTGCTTATTTCGCGCTCTGACGCGTGTTTGGCGGCAGGCAAAGAGATGGCGGCACAGATTAAAAGCCGGTTCCTCGGCGCCACTCGCGAACCCAATTTTCAAGCCAATCTTTTCGTCAAAAGGGCGATCGCGAAATACGGCGCCCAGGCCGAGGCGATGCTGCAATCCATGCCTGCCATGATGGGCGTGGGGATGTCAATGGCGCCGCAACAGCCCGGCCAACCGAAGCTCGGCCCTGAAGCGATTCAAAAGATGGCTCGCATGTTGGAAGCCGAATTGCGCGTCTTTTATTCGATGGCCAAGCAGACCGACGTCGTGAAGCTGATGCTTGACTTCAACGGCGGCGGGATTCAGTTGGACGCGAAGCTCCAGACCCTGGCGGGCAGCAACCTCGCGGCCTTCGCCGCCGCTCCCGTAACGCCCGCGCAGGACTTGCTCAAGATGATCCCCGCTTCCGGCAGCATCCGGGGCGTCGTGTCATTCAACGCCGCGGCTTACGCCGACTTTGCCGTAAAAGAAACGGATGCCGTTTGCGCCCAGATGAAGGTCGAAAAGGCGGATCGCGACGCCCTGATGGCAATAGTCAAGGCGAGCGTCACGAGCATGGGCGATGCGTATGCCTTTGACGTCGCGCCTCCCTCCCAGGGGCTGTACACCGGGGTCGTTCTTTCCCGGATGAAAGACCCCGCCAGCGTCCTGCAATTCATGGAAACGCTGAGTCAAAGCATGGATGCCAGCGGAATTACCGGCTTCTATCAATCCATCGGCATGCCGATGAAGTTCGCCTTCACCAAAAACGCGCGCGACTACAAGGGCACGCCCGTGCATCTGCTCACGCTGGATATGGAAATGAAAAACATGCCGCCGCAGCAGGCCGCCATAATGAAGAAAATGATGGGCGATCTGAAGTACAACATGGCCTTCGCAGGCAATCTGATGGTCACGGCGGTCGGTTCCCAGCCGATCGAGCCCATTCTCGATTCCATCAAGGCCGGAAGCGCCGCCGCCGCCAAGCCGTTGTCCGCCGAAACCGTCTTCGGACCCGGCCAGCAGATGTACTGCGATCTGGGGCTTGGCGCGCTGCTTGATGTTTTTACCATGGCGATCGCTCAAAGTATGAAGCCGGGACAGCCCGACCCTTTCAAAGGCGTCCGCGACGCCTTCAGCAATGCCGACCCTATCGCCATAGCTCTCACGTCCGACAAGGCAGGGATTTACGAACGGATCAGCATTCCGGCCAGCTTGATCCCCAAACTCGCGCAGGCGGGGGAGGCTTTCATGGCCGCCGCCCAAGCGCCGAGGACCGGTTCGCCGGCGGAGCTTAATCCCGGCAAGCCGGCCAAATCCGCGCCGCCTGCGGGATTTTAGTGGTCATTCAATTTTGATTTGACGGGTTGCGTCTTAGCGCAAAGCAAGTGGTGTCCCGGAGGGACAATTGGTAATAGCCCACCGTTTCAACGGTGGGTGAGCTGGGACACTTTTTCCAGTCCCGGAGGGACGGTTGAATTTCATGGTTGGAGACTCGCTTTCATCCGTCCCTCCGGGACTAAAAAACTGACCGTTTTGCCGTCCCACCGTTGAAACGGTGGGCTATTATCGAACATCCCTCCGGGATGACGCTAACGCCGTCATTTCAAGATTGCTGGAGCATTCGCGTGTGATGATTGCCGAACAAGCGAACAATGAATATCAGGCAATGAGAGCGAAGGAATGGGAAAAGAGATTTCCGACAGGAGAACCCAGGCAATGAGCGAAACCGCCGTAATTTCCACGCGCAACCTGATGAAGCGTTTCGGCTCGGTCCAGGCTCTGCATGACCTCACGCTCGATATTTTTCCCGGGCGGATCGTCGGGCTCATGGGCGCCAATGGCTGCGGCAAGAGCACGCTGATGCGCCATATCATCGGCCTCTACCTGCCCGACGAGGGGCGCTGTACGACCTTTGGCGTCGAGGCGGCGCGCCTCGGGCCGAAGGAGATGGCGCGCATCGGTTACGTCCACCAGGAAGGCGAATTGCTCGACTGGATGTCCACGGCGCAGCTGATCCGTTACGTGGCGGCCTATTATCCGAACTGGAATGCGGACCTGGAAAAGCGCTACGCCGCGGAATTTGAATTGAATCCCAAATCCCGCGTAGGCGCGTTGTCACCGGGGCAGCGGCAGAAGCTCGCTATCCTGCTCGCCATCGGCTTCGAGCCGGAACTTCTGATCCTCGACGAGCCTGCCGCCGCGATGGACCCCCTCGCGCGGCGGCAGTTTCTCGATCTTATTTTGGAGATGATCCAGGCGCCAAACCGAACGATCCTCATCTCCTCGCATATCCTGACGGACATCGAAAAGGTGATTGACCACGCGCTGATCATGGACAAGGGGCGGCTGCTGCGCGATTGCTCCTTCGACGATCTGCGCGAAGAGTTCCTGAAAATCCGCATCACCGCGCTTCAAGGCGATCTGCCGGCGCAGCTGCCTTTCGCCAACGTCATCGAACAAACGCGCAACGGCTCGCAGGCGCTGCTGACGCTGTCCGGACGCGCGCAGACGCAGGAGCAAATCGAAGCGCTCGCCGATTCCATCCATTGCCAAATCGAGCGCTTGCCGCTACCCCTCGAAGATATTTACCGTCTGGTAGTCGAGGAGAAACGCGGCAAAGGAGGCGCGAGATGACACCGCTCACCGCGAATCTGAAGTGCTACTATCAATGCCGCACGCTTTATCTCTGGTACTTCATCATCTTGATGACGATTGTGTATGCGGTCGCGATGTCGTTCGTGACCTTCCCGCGGGGGCAGGGCGCGAATGGAATCGGCGCGGCCTACCTGATTGTGACGTTCCTCATTGGATTCATGATCGCCAGCATCCAGCGCGAGATTTCTTCGCGCCCGCTTTCGTTCTGCCTGCCGGGCCATCGCTTCGTGCCCCGGCGCTTGATATTTATCGCAGGCGCCGTCGTGAGCTTTGCATTTTCCTTTCTCATCTTGGCCCGATTCGAAAAGGCGCCTGAGGTATTGATCCCGCGCTTTTTTGCCCAAGGCGCGATGGGGATGATCTTCTATCTGCTCGGAGTTTATTTTGTCTTTGGATTTCGATGGGCCATGCAGCTCATCGGGTTCATGTATTTCTTCATCATAGCCGCCGTTTTCTTGGATGTGCCTGTACTGCTTGAAAACCTGATCCTTTATCACCCTTTCGTAACGATGCTGCTGTGCGTGCCGGTCTGCTTTCTGACATGGAACCGGCTGGGACGGGCCGATCTTGCGCGGAGCAGCTGCGGCCAATTCTATTTTGGATTAGGAGATGGCTTTAACCGGAGCCGCATGGAGCGATACCGCAAGGAAGCCTTTGCGCGCTCTCTGGGAAAAGGATCGGAAAACGCGAGCGCCGGGGAGCGGCGCTTTCTTGCGCTCATGCTGGGGCGGCCCGCTCTTGGCGCCGGGCGCTTCGTATGGGGGGCGATCTATGCCTCGCCGCTTGGGCGCTTCAACGTAAAGAAATGCCTTCAAGCGGCGCTTATGTATCTTGTCTTTTGCGTGTTTTTTGGATATTGGACCATTTCCAATCAGAAATTTTCAATGCAGGATTTTACAGTCATTATACTTTGCTTCCTGGGGCTGGGGGGAGCGGGCCCGGTTCTTTCCGCCCTGCTTTTGCCGGCGGGAAGACGCGAGCGCTTCGCGGCGGGCGTTGCTTTGGCCTATACGTATTTGCTGATCGCAATGGTTTTGGCCGCGCTGATGTGCGCCGTTTCGCATGGGCTGATCCGCTGCCTGCCGCCCATCACGCTGCGCGGGATGACGTTTTCGTATCATGCGATTGACCCTCGGATGCTTTCACTGCCGTTGATTCTTTCGCTGGCATTCCAAGGGTTCAGTCTTTTTGTGCAAAGGCTCAAATCCGGAAGGCAGATGCTGGCGATGATGCTTCCTATGGGATTCGTTTTCGGCACATGGTTGTTCTGGATGCCATACGCAAAATCCCTATCCATGGCAAGCGTGGCAGCGGTGATTCTGGCCGTCCACGGCGCGTTTGTGGCGTATCTGGCTTATGTGTGCTTCCGTCGCGATCTTGTGTCTGGCCGCGCGGGCGGGCGGTAAGGGCGCGGTATTTGTCCGTGCGTATTTGATGAGGAGGCGCGCAATGGGAATACGATATATGAATGCGCTTATGGCGCTGCTGGCGTGGATGGCTGTTTTCCAATCGGGCGCCACGCGATGCGAGGCGCAGATCGAGCGCGTCTGGCTTTCGCATCGCTCGAATGATCCCAGCCGGATGGTGGTCAATTGGGAGACGGCGACGTCGGGGGCGTCGGCGGTTCGCTATGGACTGGGGGCGAGTTATGGCGAGTCGGCGGAGATTGCCGAAAGCGTCATGCTGCATCACGTCGAGATTCCGCTGAGCGATAAACCCGGCGTTGTTCACTATAGCGTGATGACCGGAGCGCACGCCTCGCCCGATGCGGCGTTCAAAACCTATCAGGGCGATGTGCTGCGCGTCGCGGTGGCGGCGGACTGGCAGGGAAGGCCGAAACTCGATGCGCTGCTCAAGGACGATATTCATCTGCTATTGACGGCCGGCGATAACATCAACGATTTGCATTCGCGCGCGCGGCCAGGAACCAAGGACAACCTCCAGCCCTATCGCGCGCTGATTGACGCCTATCCCGAACTGTTCCGCTCCGTTCCGTTCATGCCGGCGCTCGGCAATCACGACCGCGAGATTCGCCCGCGCGGCGACAAGCCTCCCGCCGAACCGGTCTATGACGTGGACGCGACGGCTTTCCGCATGTTCTTCGATCTGCCGGATGACGAATGGAAATGGCATTTCGACGTTCCCGCGTTCGGCGTGCGCTTTATCGCGCTCGACTTCAACCATATCAGCGACCAGGGAACGACGTGGCAGACGTGTCATCCTCTCAAAAAAGATTCCGCGCAATTCGCGTGGTATCGCGATCTGATGGCGCGCGGCGGCCAAAAGTTTGTAATCACGCTTTATAACGAACGCAACTCGGATATGCGAGGGCAGGAGAAGGGAGAATGGGGGAGGATGTTCCAGAAAGGAACCGCCGCCATTACCGGTTTCGGCTATTTCGCCGAGCGCGCCGAGGTGAATGGCTTTCCATACTTCAACACATCGCTGAGCGGCAAAGGCGCCAAGTATCCCGATCCGGCTTCTAAGTTTTTCCAGGGCGAGGACAGTTATATCCTGCTGACATTCCGCAACGGCCCCGCGCAAATGACGGTGGAGATAAAAAGCCTGGATGGATCGGTGATGGACCGGACGATGTGGCCGGCAAGCCAATCAAAGAACTAGCGGCTAATTTAGGCTTGGCGGATTTAAGGACCGCAAGGACATCAAAGACCACAAGGACATCAAGGACGACGGGCGGCGCGCACGAGCATCCCATTAACTGGGAATCTCATCGTCCTTGCGGTCCTTGTAGTCTTTGCAGTCCTTGCGGTCCTTGTGGTCCTTGCCGCGCGGTCTTCGCTTTCTACAGCCCCAGCAGTTTCTTGATATAGTCCGCGTTTCGTTTACCATCGGCTTCGGCGTTTTTCGTTGGGTTGCCGGTCTCCAGCACGATCCAGCCTTTATAGCCGATGGCCTTGAGCGCCTCGCCGATCGGTTCCATCTTCACTTTTCCTTCGCCGAGGAAGCTATTGCCATCCTTGAAGTGGATTAGCGCAAGGCGGCCTTTCAAGGCGCGGAGTTCGGCGGGCACGTCATAGCCATTGCCGGTCGAATTGCCGATGTCGTAATAGCACTTCACGAAATCGCTGCCGATCTTGTCGAGAATTTGCAGATTCTGTTTGCCCGAGCAGGTGTTCTCGATCCCGAGGATCACGCCCGCCGCCTTCGCCTTGGGCGCCAGCTCCTTCATGCGTCCGACCAGCGCGTCCTCCAATTCCTTGTTGAGCTCCTTGCCACTCAACAGGTTCGCCTTGCCAAAGAACGGGATGAGCATCGAGACCGCGCCCAAGTCTTTGGCGCTGTCAATCGCCTGCTCGATCCATTCCATTCCCTTGGGATGCGTGGCCACGGGATAGCTGTTCAGGCCATCCAGCGACAGCGAACAGACCACGACGCCGGTGGATTTCATCAGGCCTTTTTGCTTCTCGCGCTCGGCGGGATTCACGATGGAAAGTTTTTCATCCTTGCCGGGACCGACGCCAATCTCAACGCCTTCGATGCCGCCCTTTTTGGCGCCTTCAAAACCGCCGCAGCAGTTCATCCGCGAACCGATGTGGATTCCCACAGGCAGCGAGGCCGCGGTGATCAACTTGCCGCCCGCGGCGGGCGCCGTCTCGGCCGCTGGCGCCTTACGCCCCGATATCAACGCCGCGCCGGCCAATCCGGCCGCGCTGCTTTTCAGAAACCGTCGTCTTGTTTGTGTCATGGCAATCATTTCCTCTCAAAGGCATTGCCCGATTTCACAGCATCAGGCTCTGATGCAAATCTAGCCCGTCTGAAGGAGCCGCGCAAGCGCTATTGCCGCCCAAGTGAAACAGGATTTTCGCGAACTCCGTCTGCAAAGACATGCTGCTTCGCGGCGCAACATCCGTGTTATCCGGGAAATCCGTGGTTAATTTTCAACCACGGATTTCCCGGATAATACGGATGGCAATGAACGACAACATGTTGTCGTTCGGCGCGTGGTATCTTAAATGAAATGGCGGCTTTTTGTTACTGGTTAGTGAAGAAAAGGCGAAATGGCTCATAATGACTTGTCAGCCCTTGACAAACTTTTTACATTTTAATCGCAAAGACCCTGTTGACAACCCCCTATTGCCAGCGTTGAAATGACGGAAATAGGGAATGGGAATGGACTTGCGCGCCAAAGACGGCAATCAAACGATTGCCTGCAATATCCAAAAGGAGATTTCCATGAGAAATGCAGACCGAATCGGCGCCGCGCTCTTGATAGGGCTCTTCATGAGCGCTGGATTTTCTTCACAGGGAGCGCAATCAGCGCCGCTGAAAATAGACATCGGGAGCGATGCTGCGCCTGCCGCGCCTGCCACACCGGCCGCGCCGGCTGCGCCTACCCCGCCTCCTGCCACGTTCGTCTTCGTGCCCTACGAAAAAAATTCCCCTTCGGATTTGGGAGCGGGCAAATCCGTGCTCCTGCCCTATGCGGAATTTCTGAAGTTGAAAGGCGCGGCGGAAGCAAAGCCTGCCGCCGCCGCGTTCGCGCCCGCCGCTTCCATTGCGCAGTCGTCCTTCAAGGGCGCCGTCGAAGGCGACGTGGCGCGGTTCGACGTCGAATTCGTTCTTGAAGCCCTGGCGCGGCCCGATGACACGCTGCAAATCCTGCTCCCCTTTGGCGGCGCATCCGTCGAGAGCGTGGCCATCGAAGGACCGGAATCTTCCGTCGGTCCGCTCAGCCCGCAAACGGGTCTGCGCGTCTGGCTGCGCGGCGCGGGGCGGCGCGTGGCGAAGTTGCGCCTGGTCACGCCGCTGGCTTCCGATGGCGCGGCCAAGCGCGTGGACTTTACGGTTCCGCGCGCCGCCGCCTCCGCGCTGACGCTGCGCGTGGCCGAAGACGTCACGCTGGACGCGACCGAGCCGGCGCTGCCCGGCGTCGTTTCGGCGGCCAAGACGGGAGGCGGTTTCGTCATCGAAGCCGCGTGCGGCTCAAAAGACAGGCTGCTGCTGATTTACCGCCCGAAGACGGAGACCAAAGAGGCCGGCGCGCAGACCCGTCTCTCGGTCAGCCAGGATTATCATCTGACGGTTTCGCCGCGCGGCGCCGCCGTGCGCGCGCGCATGGATATCACCGTGCTGGCCGGCAGCGTCCAGTCGGTCGCGATCCAAATGCCGCCCAGCGCGCGTCTGCTGGCCGTGACGGGCTCGTTCGTCAAGAACTGGACTGCCCCCGGCAAAGACGGCGCCGTCACCATTGCGCTCGTGAGACCAGTGACGCAACCCTTCGACCTGACCATAGAAGCTCAGATAGACAGCTCCTCGTCCACCCCGTCCACCCCGTCCACCCCGTCCACCCCGTCCACTGCTGAGAAGACCTCCCCCTCGCTCATGCGCCTCGAGGTTCCGGAATTCCGCACGCCGGGCGCCGCGCGCGAAACAGGCGTCATCACCGTCGCGCCGGATGCGGGCTATTCGGTCTGGCCCGCCGAGACCGCCGGATTGCAGGCGGTTTCATCTCCCGGCAAAGACGGCGCCGGAGCGCGCAGTTTTCGATATGCGCAGCCCGGATGGCGCCTGTCGCTGGCCGGGAAGGCGATTCCGGCGCGTGTGCGCGCGAGCAGCGTCATTCTCTATAAAGTGACGGATGACTTCGTATATCTGCGGTCGAGCCACAACCTTGAAATCGCCGGGCGCGGCATCTTCGACGTGGCGTTCGAGGTCCCCGCCGGCTATGAACTGCGCGAAGCCGCTCCGCCCGAGCTGGTGTCCGGGTTCCGGCAGGAAGGACGCCGGGTGACCGTGATGCTGCGCGGCGAGCAGCGCGCGGCGTGCGAAGTGACGCTGCGTCTGTCGCGTCCGCGCTCCGCCTCCGAGACCCAAATCCGGCTCGAACCGGTGACCGTGGCCGGATGCGGCGAAGACGCCGCCGTGCTCGAAGACGCCGGCGGCCTGGCGCTGGCCGCGCCGCTGGCCCTGCGCGCAACGGAGATCGAATCCGCCGGGCTGCAAGCGGCCGACGTCGGGCTCCTTCAGTCGCGGCTCAAACCGCTGATGGAGGGCGACGCCGAGCTGGCGCTGGGCTATCGCTACTTCACGCCCGTCTTCCATTCCACGATCGGCATCGAACGGCGGCGCACGCGGCTGACGTGCGAGACGGCGCGCCTCGCCACGCTGACGCCTTCGCTCCTGCGCGTGGACGCCATGCTCGCCTATAACGTCGAGTTCTCCGCCGCCGATGAGTTCCATCTGCTCCTGCCTGCTTCGGCGGGCGAAGACGTGCGGATCAGCGGCGCGGACATCAAGGAAAAAATCCGCTCGCAACCCGCCGCCTCCGCCACGACGGACACGCTGACGACGTGGACCATCCGCCTCCAGCGCCGCGTTTTGGGAATCTATTCTCTTAACGTCTCGTTCGAGGCGCCGCTGCCCGAGGCGCAATCCGGACAATCGCTGAACGTCGCGGTGCCGATCGTCCGTGCCGCCAACGTGGCCCGCGAGACCGGATACGTCGCCGTGTCACGCGGAGAGAACCTCGAGGCGCGCGTGGCCAAGGCCGAAGGCCTCGAACCGCGCGACGTGAAAGAACTCCCGCCGAGCCTGGCCAGCGCCTTCCTCGGGTTCCGCTATTTCGATCCCGAAAAGCAGTCGCTGACCATCGAGCTGGTGCGCCATGAAATGGAAAGCGTGCTCGGCGCGCTGATCCGGCGGATGCATGTTTCCACGGTGCTCAGCGACCAGCGGCAGGCCGTGCATGAAGTCTATTTCGAGATTCAAAACAACCGCCAGCAATACCTGGAATTGAAGCTGCCGGAGAAGATGGACATCTGGGCGGCCTTCGTGCGCGGAGTTCCCGTGCGGCCCACGATCCGGCAGTCCGACGGCGCGCGGCTGATCGAGCTGGCGAAGTCCGAGGCGATGGACAAGGCCTTCCGCGTCCGGCTGATTCTGCGCGAGACGCTGCCCGGCGGCGCGATGGGGTCGTGGGGACGGCTGTCGTTTGCGCCGCCCGAGCCGCTGGTCATCCCCGTGCTGCGCATGACGTGGAAGCTGTATCTGCCGCCCGCGTATCGCTACGTCTGGTTTGGTGGGACGATGCGCCCGGAGACGGGCGGGCATGTGCCGTGGATCGAACCAGCAGCGGAAAACCTGCTCAACGATCTTCCAGCCAGCGCGGCGGGCGGAATCGCCAAAGCGGCGATCAAGCCCCCCGAGAGCAAAGCGCAGGTGACGTACGATGGCGCAGAAACGGAAGACGAAAAACGGGCGCGCCTGCAGGGGACGGCGCTTGAAATTCCGATCGTGCGCGAAGGGATGCAATTCGAGTTCAGCAAGTTGAGCGGAACCGGTTCGATCGAAGCGCGCTATTGGAAGCGCAAGCCGCTCGTGCTGCTGCAGGGGACGCTGGCGGCGCTGATATTCCTGTCGCTGTTGGCGGCGATGGCGTCCAAGAAGCGGCTGCGGGCCGGCGTCGCGGCCACGGTGGTGACTCTCATTGCCGCGAGCCTCACCGAGGGGCTGGCCGGGCGTTTGTTCGCGACCGCTTTGGTCGCTTCGGCGTCGGCGCTGGCCTTGGCGTTGGTGTGGTACGCGGTGACCAAGGCGCGCGCAGCGGCGGCGGCAGGCAAGGGAGGCGTTCCTCCTCCTCCTCCTCCTTTGCAGGCCGCGCCTCCAAAGCCCGCAGCGCCAAAACCCGACCCATCGGGATCACCGTCGCCCGAAGCATAGCAGTGCATGGTAGGCCGTCCCGCTCCGCCGGGCGGCCTTGGCGCGCG
>JAPLSP010000767.1 GCA_026398575.1 Candidatus Sumerlaeota bacterium
CTTGCCAGACTACCATCGAGTCATCCCTGTTCGTTCATTACCGCGTCATCCACGCGCCGCAGGATGTTTTCGCCTTGCCTTCGCTGCCTGTGCCGAACAGAATTTTATGTGCCCATTTTGCGCGGCTAAAGGCATACCAAATTTCAAATCTGAAATCTCAGATCTGAAATCTCAAATCCGAAATCTCAAATCTGAAATCTGAAATCTCAGATCTGAAATCTGAAATCTGAAATTTCAAATCTGAAATCCCAGGGACGCGATTGTCGGCGCTGCATCCTTATCCCGTGTGTCCTGATAGGCTACTTGGAAGTAACGCACGAATACCAGAGTTGATGCGCTTTCTTGTTTCCGGGACAGGCGCCGCCTGCGCGGAAGATTTGGCCGCGGCTGATCGTGCCGTTCGTGGGATCGTAGATGAGGCCCAGCACGGTTCCCGCGGTTGCATCTGTGTTATCCAACGCCAGCCAGGGAAATTGTCCTGACAGGAGATTAAGCGCTCCGTTTTCGGTGTCGTTGGTGTCATCCTTTTTATCGGGGCCGGCTGACTCGATCTCCCAAGTGTCATACATCGCCGGATACTTGCTGCCAACGGAATATTCGTTTACTTTTCCCATCCCAACTTCCAGCATGTCACCGCGTCGCTCTGTTTTAAAGGAGCGGTCGCCGAAGGGGTCCCCTCCAAGAGTGGAGATATACATCACGGGCGTCGTAAGATTGCTCAGGGTCTGGCCTTGGTCAAGGCCCACCGTCACCTTGTAGCAGAAATACGAATTGTAATCCACATAGTAAGCCTCCATCGCAGTGGCGATGCTGCGCATATCGGCTTTGACCCGCGAGATTTTTGCCCGCGTTTGCGCCTCGAGGAAATTGGGAATCGCGATCAGCGCCAGGATCGCGATGATGGCGATTACGATCAGCAATTCGATCAGGGTGAATCCGCGCTTTAAGGTTCCGGTCTTTTGACTCATGCCAAAGTCTCCTCAATAATTAATAAAATTAAAGACGTCATGCGCTTGAGCCGATGCTTGTTTATTTAATGCTCGCGCTCAACTGCAATGCAATCGCCTTTATGGGATGATATATTGACCAAGAACAACGCGCCGTCAAGAAAAATAGGACGATAACCAACGGTAGGTCCCAGACGCCGGACGGGACGCGCCGATTTTGCAGTTATTTCATAATCCCGTCCGGCGTCCGGGATCCACTGACGATTTGGCTCAAAGAATTTTTATTGCCTTGCCAGAAACAAACCTTCCAATGACTCCAACGTGATTCTTCCACCAACCGGCGAACCGTCATTCGCTTTCGTGTCCTGGTTGGCAGTGGCTTTCAAGCGGCGATACTGCTTTCCAGGGAATAGCTTTTCAATCTCGAATGTATAGGAGCGCGGTGAGGGATTGGCCAGGACGAGACCATGCTCGAACTCGCGATAGATGGCGTCGGGATGCGCGTGAAGGGTAATGCGTTCGATCCAAACGGGAGCGGCGCGTTCGATCCGGAATTCGAGGTCCGCTTTCGGCGCGGCCGCATGATTGAAATAGAATCCGGCCATGAAGCGGTTCTGATTGAGATGCGTCATAAATTCTGCAGGGTCCGCCGGCCTTCTTTTTCCCTTTGGAGGCGTCGCTTTGACCGCGAATTGTTTTCCCGGCGCCGCCAATGATAAATACATGATGCGCGCCATCTCCGGCGGATATTCCTTGGCCTGCTCGGCGCGCGCCGTCACAAAAATCGTCAGATCGGGACCGTCGCATGGAACGTCGCGCAGCCGCGCATGAAATTCCTCCGCGTTTGGGTCTCGCGCCGCCATGCGAATTGCGCCGTCCTTGATTTCAAACGCGGCGTCGTCGCTGGTCAGCCGCTTGAGAAGATCGTCCGAAACCGGCGCCCCCGTCCCCTTCAGCAAATCCGGCTGCCGCGCCGCCTGCCGCGCCGCCGGTCCCAAGGGCTTTCCCAGCCACGCCAGGCGATTCTCCGCGCCCATTCGCAGTTCATCCCAGATCCCCGGCTGGCCACCTGCATCGTTTTTGGGAGGGTACGAATAACAGATTGCGGCGTTTGTAAAGCAGGCGGCGGCGAAAACCAGACGATGAACTTTGAAAGGCACATCAGGCAGAATTTTTTCTGCGGGGGCGATGCCGCGTTCGATATATTTATGATTGATGTAGTTGAAAACCGGCGGGCGCGCATTTTCATCCCAGAAAAAATGCCGGTTCAGTCCGCCCGACCAGTCGCGAATTTCCGGATCGTTCAGGAACGGCCAGCCTTCGCTCTCGATTCCGTTGAGGATGCCGAAAGCGCGCTGCGCTCCATCGCCCATGACGCCGGAGACGCCGTCGGCCTGGATGATTTTCTTATCGCCCAATTTTTGCCGGAGCGTGCGGCAGAATTCGACAACGCCTTTGCCGTATTCATTGACGCCGCCAGCGTATCCACCATCGCTTTTGCCGTCGGCGTCGCAATCGCCCGAGCGCTTGCCCCGCCCGCCCGGACACAAGTTGTGCAGCACGTCGAATTCCAATCCATCGAACGCCGACAGCGGCCCGCCCTCCGAAAACAACTCCGCCAGATGCTGCGCAAAGACATCGGCGCAGGAGCGTCCCTGCGCGTCGCGCGGACTGCGAGCAGAATAATTATACGCCCAGAGCAAATTTGAAGTTTTTCCCCAGGGCCTTCCGTGCAATGCGCGGCGGCATAAGCCTTGCCTGCGGAAAAAGCGCACGGCGCCGTCCCATAACATCCGCGCCGCACGCGAATTGCTTTTTTTATCGGATCAATCGAGATCAGCTGAACCTGCTCGCTCTGGCGCCAGTCGGGCTTGCCTTGGGCATCGAGCGCGCACAATCCAATGTCCTCGTTTGCATTCTCATAGCGGCCCATAGCGGCTTTGAACAATGAGCTGTCGCTGACGCGGATATTGGTTTCGCCCGATTCCGCAAGAACATCCGAAACGATCTGCGCGCCATTGTAATAGAGCCAATGCCCGGCGAAGAAACGCTGCGATTCCCAGCGTGGATCGCGGGCGTTGCCGTTGCAGTGAAGGAGTACGACCTGATCCGGATGCGCCTTTTTGAAGCGCGTGAAGAAATCGGGATTGCGCGCCGAGCGGCCAGGAATTTCTTCGTCCAACGCCTTGCCCATGACGCCCATCAGGCGGCTGAAGCTTTTGTCCCAGTCGCTGTAAACGGTTTTGGGATTGGCAGCGGCGCCTTCCGCCATGCGGAAGAAGAACGCGCGAGGATATTCATCGTCCATCACACGCAGCTTCGCCGGTTCCTGCGCCGCCGCTGAAAGGATGAACAATGCTCCGGCTGCCAGCGCTGCCATTGTTTGGAGTCGCATCCAAACCTCCTTTTCGCCGGCTCTCGCGATGGTTATTTGAGCTTCCTGGGTATGAGCGATGGATCCAGGTGCTGAGCGATTTCAAGGATGTCCTCCGAGCTGACCACGGTCAGATCGGTCGCCGCATAGGAAACCAATTCCTCATACGCCTTCCAAATTCGTTCTCTTTCCGCCGGCTTGCGCGGGCGCGATCGGTCAGGCGCGTTGAGGTTATAAGGGGGCTTTTTCAGTTCTCTTCCTGGATATTCGAAATAGATATAATTCCAGGATTCCAACCCAAAGCGATGGAAATTAAGCTCATGCAAGGGAACAGTTACGAAAGGCGTCCGCGGTTCTTTCCATTCCTTCAATTGCTTTTTCAGATAAGCCGTTGGATTGAATTTCGCCGCTTGCGGCGTGTCCTGCCGGTTCCACCAATAAGATACGGATAGCTCGCCCGGCAGCACCCAGTAGAGGACACTAAAATCATTCGGTAATAAGAGCAATCCATGCATCCATAGAAAAGGATTCGCCGTCCGTTTGGCGGAGCTGGAATAGAGCACCGTCATGCGCGCTCCCAGATTATAGTAGTTATCGAATGCCGCCGCCCGGATTTCAGGGTCCAGGCAGGGATTGTTGGCGGCCACGGGCAGCCGGTCAAAAGCATCTTTTACAAAGATAAATCCTCCCGGCTCGCTGCGATCCAGATCGCCCGTGGCCGGATCGAGGCGATAGGTTTCATAGTCTCGCAGCTGCGTGCTGAGTTCAGGCCCTGAAACGCCTTTGAAGCGGTCTTCAAAACCGGGATACAAGGGATGCGGCGGACTGACCTGATAGTTGATCGTCATGCTGGTTTCTTTGAAGCGCTGAATGACATCAGGCCTTAGCTCGGCATAGCGCTCAACAACAGCGGCGGTGAAGAAGAAGTCGCCCCGGACCTTGTTTCTCTCGAAAATGTCAACCAGACGAAGCAGGGTATCGGCGCTTTCGGTTGCATATCGGTCATCAGAGACGTTGATGGTGAAAGTCACATAAGCTTTGAGCGGCGCCGTCGAAGCGTCGGCATTCGCGCCTCCAACCCCATCTTGAGCGGCGGCGGACGAAGCGATAGCCCACACCCCGATCATGAGCTGGGTTAAAGCTACAGCGCCAAGCCTCAAATCCATTTCACGGTTCATTGTCCTTGATGTCCTTGATGTCCTTGTAGTCCTTCGTCTTCGAGCGCGAAGCCGCAAGTTCACTCTTGCCCAATAATAAAATTTGCCGGGACGCATCTCCATCAAAATGCGTCCCGGCCTGCGGCAAGGGGAATAGGAATTGGGAACCGATGGACAAGCACTGCTGGAACAAGAGAGTCAGGAGCGAGTGAAACAGCACACGTTCGGAGTTCGCTCGGAGTTCGTTTGGAGTTCAACCTTTAGGTTGTGTTTGGAGTCCAACCTTTAGGTTGTGTTTGGAGTCCAACCTTTAGGTTGTGTTTGGAGTCCAACCTTCAGGTTGCGCCTTCATCACAAACCATAGTTTGTACGCTGATCAATCCGCATCTTACGCGGCTTTCCTCAGATCGCGTTCGGCGAATGTTTCCGCCGGATATCCCATAATCGAATCCACTTCCGCTTGCAGCTGCGTCAGGTCTTCCGTCGCGACCCAGCGCCCAGGTTCGTGTTTGGGCCGCCAGGATTGCAGGATAAGACGGCGCGCGCCCAACCCCTGCAATTCATGGGCCATGCGAAATACTTCTTCATCGTCCAACAGCGGGCGGTAAACCGTTGTGCGCGCATCCACAGGGATTCCCGCTCGCAAAAGAATTTTGAGCGTTTCATGCGTGGCCGCCGCCGTGATTCCCACGCCTGTCGCCTCCGCATACAGCCATCGCGGCGCCTTGACGTCCAATCCCACCCAATCCAGCAATCCTTCGTCCGCCAGGCGCTGCACGTGTCCGGGAAACGCTCCGTTGGTATGAAGTCCGATTAGGTAGTCATGGGAGCGGACTTCGAGCATGGCTTGCATCAAGCCTCGATGGATCGTAGGTTCCCCGCCGCTGAAAACAATCGCTTCGAGCAAGCCATGATGCTCCTCCAGAAAGCTCCTGACTTGTTTCCAAGAATAGCCGTGTTTCGCGTTCGTCCAGCCGATGGGCTGCAGGGACTCATTATGGCAATAAGGGCATTTCCACGGGCATCCCTGCAAAAACAGAACCGCCGACAATCGGTTGGGAAAATCCAGCGTCGTGAACGGCGTCACATCCGCCACGGGCACGGGATCGAGCGCGGGCTTTTGCCCCTGCGCCATGATCGGGTCGGGCGCCAGGGATTGAAACTCATCGCAACGAGGACTGGCGTTCGAGATCATCTTTTGGAAAGCCTTTCAGATGGGCGCTGGCTTTTCATCGTTGATGGTCCGCAACTTGGGCAGCAGCGAATCGCCCTGCTTGCCACGGCAGAGCCTGGCGTCTCCGGAGCTCAGGTGGCGCAGGCGCAAAGCGTTTCTTTGAAGGTCTGGCGCTCGGCATATTCGGATTTCTTGCCCTTGTTGAATTGGGACACGGGCCGGTGATAGCCCATTACGCGGGTCCAGACTTCGCACGTCTGGCCGCACTTCGGGCACGTTGGATGTTCCCCCGCCAGATAGCCGTCCGACGGGCAGATCGAAAACGTGGGCGTGATGGTCAGATAAGGAATCCGGTATTTGCCCAGCACACGCCGCACCAATTCCTTGCAAGCCCGGCTCGAGGAGACGCGCTCGCCCAGAAAAACATGGAAGACGGTTCCGCCGGTGTATTTGCGCTGCAGCTCGTGCTGCAGATCCAGCGCCTTGAAAGGATCGTCCGTGAAGCGTGCCGGCAGCTGCGTGGAGTTGGTGTAATACGGCGCCTCGGGCGTGCCGGCTTGCAGAATATCGGGAAAACGTTTCTTGTCTTCGCGCGCCAGGCGGTAGGTGGTGCCTTCGGCGGGGGTGGCTTCCAGATTGTAGAGATGCTCGGTCTCTTTCTGGAATGAGACGATCATATCGCGGATATGATCCAGGAAATCGCCGGCCATTTTCTGGCCGTATTCGCTCGAGATGTCATGTTCGCCGTTGGTGAAATTGCGGATCATCTCGTTGACGCCGTTGACGCCGATGGTGGAGAAATGATTCCGCAGCGTTTTCAGGTAGCGCCTGGTGAAGGGGAAGAGGCCCCGATCCATGTATCCCTGGATGGCTTTGCGCTTGAGCTCCAGGCTGGTCTTGGCCAGCCGCAACAGGTATTCCAGACGGCGATAGAGACCCTCTTTGTCGCCGCGGAATAAGTACCCGAGGCGAGCGCAATTGATCGTCACCACGCCGACCGAGCCGGTTTGCTCGGCCGAGCCGAAGAGGCCGTTGCCGCGCGTCAGGAGTTCGCGCACGTCCAGCCGCAGCCGGCAGCACATCGAGCGGATCATCTGCGGCTTCAGGTCGCTGTTGAGGAAGTTCTGGAAATAAGGCAGGCCGTACTTGGCCGTCATCTCGAAGAGCAGATCGGCGTTGGGGCTGTCCCAATCGAACTCCTTCGTGATGTTGTAAGTGGGAATCGGGAAGGTGAAGACGCGGCCTTTCGCATCGCCCCTCATCATCACTTCCAGATAGGCGCGATTGATCATGTCCATCTCGCCCTGCAGTTCGCCGTAAGTGAACGGCACGTCCTTGCCGCCAATCCTTGGGCGAGCGCCGCGCAAATCCTCCGGACAAGTCCAGTCCAGCGTGATATTGGTGAACGGCGTCTGCGTCCCCCAGCGCGACGGCACATTCAGGTTGAAGATGAACTCCTGGATGTTCTGATAAACGTCCTCGTATGTGAGGTTGTCCAGGCGCACGAACGGCGCCAGGTAGGTGTCGAAAGAGCTGAACGCCTGCGCGCCGGCCCATTCGTTTTGAAGCGTGCCAAGGAAGTTGACCATCTGCCCGACGGCGCTCGACAGGTGCTTGGGCGGGCCGGCCTCCACTTTGCCTGGAACGCCGTTGAATCCTTCCTCCAGTAGCAAGCGGAGCGACCATCCGGCGCAATAGCCCGACAGCATGCCCAGGTCGTGGAGATAAAAATCGGCGTTGCGGTGCGCGTCGCCGATTTCCGCCGGATAAATATGATTCAGCCAGTAGTTGGCGACCATCTTGCCCGACAGGTTCAGGATCATGCCGCCGAGCGAGTAGCCTTGATTGGCGTTTTCATTGACGCGCCAATCTTCCTGGTCCAGATATTCATTGATGGCGCTTTCCACTTCGACAACGACGCGCTTGTCGGCGCGCGCCTTCGAACGCTGCTCGCGATAAACGATATACGCGCGCGCCGTTGTCAGATAGCTGGAGTGAATCAGCGTCTTTTCAACCGCGTCCTGAATCTCTTCGATGTTCGGAATGGCGAGATTGGCTTCGCGCAAAGCCTTGATGACCTTCGCCGTCAGCATGAACGCCTCGTCTTCCGAATACTCGTTGGTGGCTTGCCCCGCGCGCAACAACGCGGAAAAAATCTTGGTGGGATTCCACGGGACAATCTTGCCGTCGCGTTTGCGGATTTTCTTGATGTTGGCGGCTTGGGCGATTGACGCCGCGCCGGCCACGCTGTCAGGCGCGGCTAAAGACTCCAAATTAGCGGCTATTTCCGAGGGGCGCATAGGGTCCGGCATGGGCATTGACGTAGATTCGATTGCCATAGTGATGCCCTCCTTGAGCAACGGGAACTCGCATCAGCAAGATTTGGAGGTGGGGTGTCAACCTGCGTTGCTCACCCCGGATCGTAGCGTCCTATGGTGAACGCTAAGGATCAAGTGGCAGCGTAAGAAGCTCTGGGTGAAGGATCAAGAGGAATCTAACAAAGATTTCATCATTTTTTAGCAATTCTAAATTACTTCCATTCAATATTTTTCAATATAAATGTTTGAAATGTTAGCCAAAAAATTTGGATAAAAATTTCGAAAAAAATGTGGACTGACAGATTTTTGGCGACTGCATACAGAATATGGCGCTTTTGCACAGCAAACGAACACTTTAACTACAACATATTGTAGCGCTTTCGCGCAAGCGCAAAAAATACAATCTTTTGCACATGATTTCATCAATGCTCCACAGCTTTTTGCACAGAGAACGCCAAGGCATTGTGCATAAAATTTTGAAAAATTTGCCGATGAATCCATTCCAGTAGTATCCAAACATGAGCGTCCATCGCTTTGCTCTTGACTACGCCCACAGGGAATCATGAGCCTTTCGGAAATTTGTGAGGGACATTGAACACTATGAAAAAGCGCATGAAGATTGGCCATAATGTCGCCGCGCTCATGACACCGGCGCCTAATCCTGTATCCGCCGCCGACAATGACTGGCTTCGCGAAACGCAAGGCGCTGTGC
>JAPLSP010000064.1 GCA_026398575.1 Candidatus Sumerlaeota bacterium
CGATATTGCATGTCTGGCGAAGGAGGAATCGGGCTATACAGCCAGGCCGGCGCCCTCCTCCGCCGCGGCCAACGCCGCCGCCGCGCTCTGGGGGCCGCCGGGCGGCGACGCGAAAGGCCGCGCCGTCGCACTGACGCGCTATGTCATCTGCTGCGTCCTGGGATTCATGCTCACGATGTTTGTCTTTTCCAATGTAATTCAAAACAAGGCGGGGCATCCGCGCTATTATTCGTCCATCACGGGCGAACTATGCCTGGGATACGTGGCGATCGCGTTTCTGATTCGCAAGGCGTGGCTTCGATGGCTCTATACCGGGTTGGTGTTGGTATGCGTGCTGCTGGTAACGAGCGGATGGCTGATCACCAGGGGCGACGGCATGCGCGACTCGCTTCAGTATATCGAAGCGCATCGCAAGCCCAGCGAGCCGGTCATCGGGACCTTCAAGATTTCCACACAAGCGGCGTATCACTACTACGCGCCGGAAGCCTACAAGACCGTCTTTTCATCCTTTGATCGCGAAAGCACAGACACGGTCCAACTCATAACCATGCTGCTCGAAAAGATGAACGCGACTCCGGGCGGAACTGTTTGGCTGCTCCTGCATCACTGGAGAAATTCGCCCATTTTTCAGCGCAAACCAACGGATGTAGTGCAAGAGCCTTGCTTTAAGATACTGGAACAACAAGACATTCGAGGAACCGCGATCCTTCATTTGCAGCGGGCCGCGTCCCAAACGAGCAATGTAAAATGAGAAATGAGAAATGAGAAAACCAAAATGTAAAATGTAAAATGAGAAATGAGAAATGAAAAATGAGAGACTCACCCGGATGACTCCAATAAATTCTGCAATAAATTCTATTTTTGGGCTAAACCCTTTTCGGGATGGCTTTTCATTTTCAATTTCTCATTTCTCATTTTTCATTTTACATTAATTTCTTCTCATTTCTCATTTCTCATTTTACATTGACTCCTGATAGCAACGAACACTTTCTATGCCTGTTCCCCCCGCCACATATTCTTCGCCGTCCCTCTCGCCATCCCTTTCGGCGCCGCTTTCCCCGCCGTTGTCCCCTGCCCGGCGCGCGTGGCAGCGGTTGCGGCGCAATCGGGGCGCCATGGCGGGGTTGGTCGCGATTGCGATTATTTCGCTGGCCGCCATCGTGGGTCCGTGGCTTTCACCTTATGCGTTCGATGAAATGGATTACGTTATTCAGAACCAAGGACCAAGCCCCAAGCACTGGTTCGGCGCGGACGAGTCCGGGCGCGACCTGTTCACGCGCTGCCTGTGCGGCGCGCGCGTCTCGCTCCTCATCGGCGTGGCCGCCAGCCTCATCTCGCTGGTGATCGGCGTGACCTACGGCGCCATCTCAGGATACGCCGGAGGCAAGGTGGACGCCGTGATGATGCGGTTCGTCGAGGTGATCTACGGCATCCCGCTCCTGCTCATCGTGATCCTGCTCATGGTGGCGTTTCAGCCCGGATTGACGATCATCCTGGTGGCGCTCGGGATGACGTTCTGGCTCAAGATGGCGCGGATCGTGCGCGGCCAGGCGCTTTCGATCAAGGAGAACGATTACGTCGCGGCGGCGCGCGGCCTGGGCGCCGGACACGCCCGCATCATCTTCCGCCACCTGCTGCCGAACATGACCGGCCCGATCATCGTCACACTCACGCTGACGATTCCCGAAGCGATTTTTGCCGAGGCGTTTTTGAGCCTGATCGGACTCGGCATTTCCGCGCCGAACGCCAGCCTTGGGACGCTCGTGGCCGACGGCTATGCGGCGCTGGCGTATTACCCGCACTTGTTTCTTTTCCCCGCGGCGATCATCAGCCTGACGATGATGGCCTTCAATTTCCTCGGCGACGGCCTGCGCGACGCCCTGGACCCGGGGCAGCGATGAGCAAGGACCCAAGGGACGAAAGGGACGACAGAGCCGCAAAGAATGCCAAGGACCCCCCCGGACAAAGATTCGTGGAAAAATAAAGCCTGCTTTTGCGCAATTGCCGGCCCTTGTTGTCCCTTGGGTCCCTTAGTGCTCCGACTCAGAATTACGATCACATATTTTTGCCTATGGGATGAAAACAATGCAGTCGGAAGCGGCGCC
>JAPLSP010000216.1 GCA_026398575.1 Candidatus Sumerlaeota bacterium
GCGCTGTGGCCGTCCGACGGAGCGGGACGGCCTACCATGCGGCGGCTTCAGCCTCTGGAGCAAAAAGCGCTTGCCTTCGGCCAGCGATCAAAGATACATAGTTATCATAACGCGCGCGCTGCTTTGCTCGGAAATTCGCGAGGCGCCGATAATGATCGCCGTCTTACCTCACCCGCGCTGACGGCAAAAAATACCCTCGAACAGGAGATGTGCCATGAGCGCATGGACCCGGAGAGATTTGTTGAAAGTCGCCGGTTTGGGCGGCATGGCGGCCATGGCGGCGCCGCGATGGCTTCGCACGGCGGATGCGCCGCGAAAGCCCAACATCATTCTTTTTCTTTGCGACGACGTCGGTCTTGACCTGATCGGCTGCTACGGCTCGGATAAATACAAAGGCCAAACCCCGCACATTGACACGCTGGCGAAAACAGGACTGCGTTTTGACATCGCATACTCAGCGCCCTTATGCGGCCCCACGCGCTGCCTGATCAATACGGGCCGCTACGCCTTCCGCACCGGCGGGTTGACAAACCAATCCTGGGGAGGCAAAGCGGAAGGAGGAGGGGGAAAGGGCGCCAAGTCGGGCGATGAGTTTCCGATTGCGAGGATGATGAAACAAGCCGGATACGCGACGTGCAGCGCCGGCAAGTGGCGGCAGGTCGGCGAGACGCCGGGCGATTGGGGCTACGATGAATGGATCACCGACCAGACGGCGGGCGGATGGTATTGGCAGAGTAAATATACCAAGAACGGCAAACTCGTCGAGACCGCCAAGGAGGAGTATTGCCCCGATGTATATCACGAGTTCGCCATGGACTTCGTCAAGCGCCATAAAGACGGTCCGTTTTTTCTCTACTACCCCACCCATCTCGTTCACGCCCCAATCCTGAAAACACCCGACAGCAAGCCCAATGAGAAAGATTTCTACGCCGACAACGTCGCCTACATGGACAAACTGCTCGGCAAGGTCGTGGCCGAAATAGACCGCCTTGGGATTCGCGAAAACACGCTGATCCTGTTCGCGGGCGACAACGGAACGGCGCGCCAATCGGGAGCAATTGGCGGGCGGCAGATCAACGGCGCCAAAGGCTCGATGATGGAAGGCGGCGCGCGCGTGCCGTTTATTGCCAACTGGAAGGGCGTGACGCCGGAGGGCAAGGTCTGCAAGGATATGGTGGATTTCAGCGATTACCATGCGACGTTCGCCGAACTGGCGGGAACAACCCAGCCCGCCAATCTGCCCTTTGACGGCCACAGTTTCGCCCCGCAGTTGCGCGGCCAGCCGGGCCAGCCGCGCGAGTGGATATTCGTCCAACTCGGCGCGCGATGGTACGTGCGCGAGCGCAACTGGAAGATGACCCAAGCCGGCGAACTCCTCGACATGAAGGAGGCGCCCTTCGAGGAGAAACCCGTTCCCGCCGACACAAAAGATGAAGAAGCCATCGCCGCGCGCAGGCGTTTGCAGGCTGCGCTCGACAAGCTCAACCCCGCCGGAGGCAAGACCGAAGCTGGCGGCGGCAAAAAAGCCGGTCTTCTCGGCGCCGCAGCCCGCTTGCTCGGCGGCAAACGCGGCGCGCAGGCCGGCGCAACGGACAACGCGACTACCGGCCCAGCTGGCAAATTAGGAAAGCGCAAACGCAACGCGCAACCCGCGGCGGCGGGGAAGTAAGAAGTCGGCGCGGAGCGCTCGCGGATTTTCTATCATCAAAGACTGTTAAATTCCTCTATGCTAATCCCCATCTCTCGGATAATGGCGCGTAATGTGCCAATAGGCGCATCCCCTGGATGCCTCGGCACGGGAATCGTTATGTCGTTTTCCGCCAGATAATAGACCGGGTGGCGTTTTGTGCGGATCTCTACATAACCGGCGCGCCGCAGCTTAGCCGCAAGCTCGCGATAAGAGATTCGAATCAGCTTAGGCATGGACCGGCCTGCGATAGGTATTCAGCCCATTATATTTCACACGCCGGAGCTTCAGCGCGGCAACCTTTTCCCGCGCCTCCATACAGCTTTCAATTGCTTCGACCGCATTACGATATGCTTCCTCCAGGGTTTTCCCGGAAGCGACGCATCCCCGAATTGCTGGAACAGCAGCCGTAAATATGCCATCCTCATCTTGATAGTAATTAATTTCGAATTCTTGATAGCTCTTCACTATGAAATCCTCCGTATGTCAATTTAGCGTTTTGCAGGCGTCTTATCCGCTCCCAAACACAACCTGAAGGTTGAACTCCAAACACCACCTAAAGGTGGAACTCCGAACGGAACTCCAAACCTAGCCTTTGATTCCGGTGAGGCTGACGCCTTGGATGAAGTAACGCTGGACGAAGAAGAAGAGGATGATGATGGGCATGGTCATGATGAACGAGCCGGCCATCATCAGCCCAACGTCGGTCCCGCTGATGATGTTGAATTTGAACAGTCCCAGCGCCAGCGGAAACAGGCGCTCGTCGTTGAGATAGATGAGCGGGCCCATGAAGTTGTTCCACACGCCCATGAAGGTGAAGATGGCGATGGTGGCGATGGTGGGTTTGACGAGCGGCAGCATCACGTGCCAGTAAATGCGCAGGAAGCCGCAGCCGTCAATGCGCGCCGCGTCCTCGAGGTCTTTCGGGATGTTCTTGAAGAACTGCCGCAAAAGGAAAATGAAGAAGGCCGATCCGAAGGCCGATCCCACCCACAGCGGCAGGAGCGTGTTATACCAACCCAGCCACTTGTTGACCAGGAAGCTGGGGATCATGGTGACCTGGCCCGGGATCATCATCGTCGCGAGCAGAATACCGAAACACAAGTCGCGCCCCGGCCATTCCAACCGCGCGAAAGCGTAAGCGACGAGCGTGCAGGAGAAGATCGCCAGTATGATGTTGAGGATGCTGAGCGCAAAGCTGGTGGCGATGTAGCGGGGGAAATTCACCTCGCGAAACGCCGAGCGGTAGTTTTGCGTGATCTTGGCGTACCAGGCGCCGATGGCGCTGGTCTTCTCGATCCGCATCCTTACGGCGAACGACGGGCTTCCCTGCGGCGCCGGTCCGGCGGCTTCAAGCAGGTAATACGCCCGTTTTTGCATGGGATCCTCACTGCGCTTCCAGCGCAACTCCACTTCCAGCGGATCCACGCCGGCCAGAACCTGTTTTTCATGCGTGCGATAAATTTGGCCGTCGCGGATGACCTCATACTGCACGTCCGCCCATGTATCGTCGGGGCGATAGCCGATATAAACGCGATCCACATTATTGGCGAGCAGCGAACCGGTTGTCGAGACGAGCTCAAAAGCCACGGCGTCCTGACCTGGTTTGAAATCTATGCGGGCTTCCTGAACGGGCGTGGTCCGCTCATAGCGCGCGATCAGCGTGGCTGGGCCTTCCATCACTTTCCATTCCTTGCCGGTATAGAGGCGATGGAAGACATAATCTTTCGTCCGGATGCGCGCCTGCCCGAGCGCCAGGCGCCGGTAACAGTTATCAAACGCCTGACGCCGCATCGTTTCGTCCGCCAGACGGTTGGCATCCCGCAGCAAGGCGGCGGCGCCTTCCCGAATGGCTTGTTCGCTTAATTCTTTGACCAGGACGTTGTCGCCGGGCAGCGGTTCGCCTTTCGCACGCGCGGCGCGCAGTTCTTTCTCCACAGCCAGCGCCTTGCCGCGCGCCTCGTCGCTGGCGCGCGCGCGAAGCGAATCGAATAATCCCTCGATCATTTCATGCCTGAAGTTGTCCGAAGGCGTGGCGGCGGGCGCTGGATTCTCGTCGGGGCCGATGGTCTGAGGCCGCCAGCTGTCCAACAGCTCGCCCAAACGCTTGGCGATCATCGGCTTGGCCGCGGCCCAAACCTTTTCCGGCACGCCCTCGGGGCGTTCGGGTTCTTGATATTCGTCAGGATCAATATAGGGCGATTGAATGCGCGGACGCGGTATCTTGGGCCATAGCTTCACATGTTCACTCGCCATCTCGCGCCGTGGCTTGACGCTGGTCAGCAGCAGCCAGCAGAATGGAAAGGAAAAAATAATCGCTCCGGCGATCAACACGCCGTGCAGAATAATCCGTTCTGAGAAAGAAATGCGAAACATGATAGGTCAGGGGTCAGGGGTTTGTGTCAGTCCGTGCTGATCCGTGTCAGTCCGTGTTGGTCCGTGCTGGTCCGTGTGAGTCCGTGTTGGTCTGTGTCAGTCCGTGCGCTCTTCATTCTAGCTCCAAATTAATTGAGAGAAGGCGGGGCGATCAACCGATTTCTTGGAGAAATTCGCGCCATAGCGCTATCCTCTCGAGCGCCATAATGAGACGAAAAGACTGAAGATAAACCACGCGACAGCGCACAAAATGATCGTCGCGCCCGTGGCCGTGCGCGCCCAGGATTGCGCTGAGATGATCAATCCCGCCACAGCGGAGGTCAACCCGATGAGAATCGCCCACCAAAACATCGCTCCCGCCGAGCGCGCCAGGTTGCGCGCCGCCGCCGCCGGGACGACCAGCAGCGCAGTCACCAGCAACACGCCCACAGCCCAGACGGAAAAGATCACCACCGCCGACAGCAGCGCGGCAAACGTGAATTGATAGGCGGCCACGCGCACGCCATGCGCGGCGGCCAGCGATGGATGCAGTCCGGCATAGAGCAGGCGGTTATAGGCGAAGCATTGAAACGCCATTATCAACACCGAAAGCCCGGCCAACCCGGCGATCTCGGCATCGTCCAGCGTTAGAATATCGCCATAGAGGAATTGCTGCACGTCGCGCGCCACCGACCGGTCGCGGCTGACGATGGCCAATCCAAACGCAATCACGCCGGCAAAAACAACGCCGATCACCGTGTCGGTGGAAAGGTTCGCGCGCCGCCCCGCCGCCATGATCCCCACCCCCACCAGCATCCCAAACGCCAGCATGCTCCAGCGGACGTCTATCCCGACCAACAGCCCCAGCGCGACGCCTGCGAAGGCGGAATGACTGATCGCGTCGGAAAAGAATGCCATGCGGCAATTGACTACCTGTGTTCCCATTGCCGCACACGCGGGCGCCAACAGAACCAGCGCAATCAAAGCCTGCTGCATGAACCGCGCCTGAAGACACTCCCATGGCGATATGCGGGCGATGAGGTCGTAGATGGGAGATAGATCAAGCATGGCTCAATATCCAATATCCAATATCCAGCGGAAAAGCCATCAATGTCCAATGTCGAACAGGGAATTTCCAATGTCCAACAAGAAACCATCAATGCCCAATGCCAGGCAAACATTTAAGCATGCTGCTATATGGCGCATGTTATTTGAACTTGGGCATTTCATATTGAATGTTGGACATTGGACATTCATTCGTGGATCGTGATTTGTGGATCGTGAATCGTGACTAGTGAATAATAGTTGGCGTATAGGGCGCGGTATCTTGCTGATCCGACCACTATCATTTATCGTTTTCAAATTTGAAACCCATCTTCTAATCCCGATCCGCGATTCAGCATTTACGAATCACCATCCACGAATGGACATTCCCTGTTGGATATTGGGCATTCCCTGTTGGACATTGGGCATTCCCTGTTGGATATTGGGCATTCCCTGTTGGATATTGGGCATTCCCTGTTGGATATTGGGCATTCCCTGTTGGACATTGGATATTGGCTATCCACGTTTTTCTTCGGCGCATTGCGGACAGGTGTTTGGATTATGTGGCGCTATGAAAACGCCAGCGTGGATGCCAAACGTTTCCGCCAGGATTTCGGGGCGTAAAATATCGCTCGCTTTGCCCTCGGCCGTCACGCGCCGATTCAGGCAGATCACATGCGTTGCGTGCGCCTTGACCATCGAAAGATCGTGCGTCACCATCAATTGCGTAAATCCCCGCCGGGCGCGCAATTCATCCAGCAGTTCGCAGATCACAATCCCGCCCTGCACGTCCACGCCCGCGCTGGGCTCATCCAGAATCAGCATCTCCGGATCGCATTCGAGCGCCAGCGCCAGCATCACGCGCCGCAGTTCTCCGCCCGAAAGCGCCCCCAGCATCCGCGTCTCCAATCGCTCGGCCTTGACCTGCGAAAGCAGCTCGCGCGCCCGCGCGCGCGTCCGCCGGTTGACGCCCAGCCATAGCGGCGAGCGCTGCCAGCCCATCGCCAGAAAGTCCATCACGCTCAGCGGCGCGCCGCGATCGAACTCCAGATTCTGAGGCACGTAGCCTATCCTTGGTTCCGAGTTCCGGGTTCCGAGTTCCGAGTTCGGGACTCCGAGTTCCGAGTTCCGAGTTCCGAGTTCCGAGTTCGGGGGGCGGGG
>JAPLSP010000409.1 GCA_026398575.1 Candidatus Sumerlaeota bacterium
CCAGAGAATTAGATGGCTTGTTCGTGGCGCCCGTGCCTGTTAATGAAAATCCGTCATAATCCGCCTGATCCGTCCTATCCGTGTTCTATCACAAAAAATCAGATTGAGATAGAACACGGATGGGGCGGATCGGGCGGATTAACACGGATCTTTCCGTAGTTTGCGCGAACCACAACATGTTGTCGTTCGCATTTTGATAATGGGATAAAGCGGAGCCAATGCAGGAGAATGCGAAAAACATCGCCCGCCCTCTGGCGCTGGAGAGAGCCACTGCCGCCGAGGCAATGACGCGCTCATGCCGTCTGTGCGCGTTTCGATGCGGGGTGGATCGAACGCAAGACGCAGGTGGCCGCTGCGGCTGCGGACACGAGACACGCGTTTTTGCCGAGCGCGTCGTTTTGGGAGGCGAAGAGGAATTAGTTCCAACATACGAGGTTTGCCTGAGTGGCTGCAATTTGAAGTGCGCATTCTGCGTCGCGCTTCCGGGCAGTCAGGATTCGTCCCTCGGGGCGCCGCTGGATATCGAAGGGATCGCCGCCCGCATTCGCGAGAAGGCGCCTTCCCTGCGGAGCGTTTCGATCTTGGGCGGCGAGCCGGCGATTCATCTGCCCGCCGCGCTGCGCATCGCCGCCCGCGTTCCCGCCGATATTCCGCTGGTGTGGAAAACCAATACATACACCTCGCCCGAAGCGCTGGAATTGATTGATGGGATCGCCGACGTGGTCGTGGCCGACTACAAATTCGGCGCCGACGATTGCGCGCGTCGGCTTTGCGGGGCCGAGCGCTATCAGGAAATCATTCAATCCAATCTGAAATGGATGCGCGCCCATTCGCGGCTGATCGTGCGCCATTTGCTGATGCCGGGACATCTGGAGTGCTGTTTTCTTCCGGTGGTGGACTGGCTGGCCGCGAACATGCCCGAAATTCCGCTCAGTCTTATGGAAGGTTTCCTGCCAAACAGCGCCTGGGCCGCGCGCGGCGAGGCGGATCGGCTGATTCATCCCTCGGAATCGTCGCGGGCGCGCCGCGAAGCCGAAGCGCGCGGTTTGCGGCTCATACCTTGGCAGGTGGCGGCGGGTCCAGCCGGCGACGCCGGCCTTCCCCGGCGGATCATCATAGACCGGCATGGACGGATTTGCCTTGACTCCGATTCCAGTGACCTGTTGTCCTTCTTGCAGGGCTTGTCCGAGGAAGTAAAGACGCAATAAATAGAGATGATCCATGCAAACTCCCGCTGACAAATTGCATGAACTCGAAATCCTGATCCGGGCGCACTACCCGATCATTTATGTCATCTCCTGGGAAGAGCAGCGCGTCCTGAAATGGATTCAGGACTTCGCCCAAAAGCGCAACAAGCGGGTCTTCGAATGGTCCTGCACCACCGGCATGATCCAGACCGGCGGCGGCGGCAAAGCCCGGAGCGCGGCCAGCGCCGATCCGGTCAAGGCGCTTGACGACGTCATGGGCCAGCTGGAGCCGGCCATGTATGTATTCAAGGATTTTCATCCATACCTGGGCGATCGCGCCGTCCGGCGCAAGGTCAAAGAATGCGCCTTTCACCTCAAAGACAGCTATAAGACGCTCCTAATGGTTTCGCCGATCCTCGATGTGCCGCCCGAACTGGAGAAGGAAATAACGGTGGTGGACTTCCCGCTTCCCGATACGAACGATTTCGCCGAATTGCTGGACCGCATCCTGAGCGAGGTTAAGGATCAGCCGAACATCCAGATCAACATCCCTCCCGTCGCGCGCGAGCAATTGCTCAAAGCCGCATTGGGATTGACCGTTTCGGAAGCGGAAAACGTTTTTGCAAAAATACTGGTCAACGACAGCGGACTGAAGGAAGAGGACATTGGCAGCGTCTTTTCCGAGAAAAAGCAAATCATCCGCAAAAACGGCCTGCTGGAATACTACGAAGCGGACATCCAGTTCGGGCAGGTCGGCGGATTGGACTTGCTGAAAGAATGGCTGCGCCGGCGCGCGATGGCCTTCACCGACAAGGCGCGCGCCTTCGGCCTTCCATCGCCCAAGGGCGTTTTGCTGCTGGGCGTCCAGGGCTGCGGCAAGAGCTTGTGCGCCAAGGCCGTCTCCGCGCTCTGGCGGATGCCGCTGCTGCGGCTGGACATCGGACGGATGTTCGGCAGCCTCGTCGGCTCATCGGAAGAAAACATGCGCCGCGCGCTTCAAGTCGCCGAGTCCATCGCGCCGGTCGTCCTCTGGCTGGACGAAATTGACAAGGCGCTGGCGGGCAGCCGTTCCTCCGGCTCGACCGACAGCGGCACGACGGCGCGCGTCTTCGGGACCTTCCTGACTTGGCTCTCTGAAAAAACTTCGTCGGTTTTCGTGATCGCCACGGCGAACAATATCTCCAGCCTGCCTCCCGAGCTCATGCGCAAGGGACGTTTTGACGAAATATTTTTTGTGGACCTGCCCAGCGACATCGAGCGCAAGGAGATATACCGGATTCATCTGGCGCGCCGGAAGCGGGACCCGAAGAAGTTCAACCTGGACACGCTGGCGCGGGCCTCGGTGGGATTCAGCGGCGCGGAAATCGAGGAAAGCGTCATCTCCGCGCTCTATGACGCGTTTTGGGATGGAAAGGATCTTTCCACGGAGCACATTCAAAAAGCGATCCGGGAGACGGTACCGCTCTCCAAGACGATGGAGGACGATCTCACCCGTCTGCGCGACTGGTCCGAAGGCCGCGCGCGGCCCAGTTCGTCGCGCCAGCTCGTGGCCGAAAAATCCCAGCGCAAGATGGACATCGAAAGGAGCGCCCCATGAGCGCAGTTGCGATATTGATACCACTCGTTCATGCGCGATGGCCGCAGCTGGCCGAGGCTATCGTCGCTGCCGCCGCGTCGGCGGGATTCAACGTCGAGGAAGCCGAGAGCGCGATGGCCAAGGGCAAAAGCAAGCGCCGCAGCTATGAACTGGATTTGGAGAACGTGGACGTCGTGGCCGGCTCAATGAGCCGGGACGATCGGATCGTCGTTGAGCGCGAAGGAGCGCGCGTGATTTTTTCGCGCGACGGGCGCGGGCAATTCAAAGTCTGCGTCGAGGG
>JAPLSP010000300.1 GCA_026398575.1 Candidatus Sumerlaeota bacterium
GAATGGAGTTTATTGGTATAAGATTCCATCCGACCCGAAGCAACCGTGGGAAAAGCATTCCATCGGCCCCGGCGTCCATGGCGCGATTGCGCCGGCGGGAGTCGCCGACATCAACGGAGATGGGCGCCTCGACGTCGTGCGCGCGGACACTTGGTTCGAGAACAAAGACGGCAAAGGGCTGGAGTGGATCGCGCATCCAAACATCCCGATGGGCCGCACGGGTCCGTATGGCGTCTGCGTGCGCACTGTCATCACCGACATGGATGGCGACGGCAAGGCGGAAATTGTCATGGCCGATACGGATATTGTGCAATCCAAAGTGGCGGTGTTGAAGAATGCTGACGGTAAAGGCGGGAGCTGGATCAAGACGGAAATGCCACAGAGTTTTGCTTACGGTTCGCTGCACTCGCTGGCCGTGGCCGATTTCAACGGCGACGGACGCCCGGACATTGTCGTCAACGAACAGGAGGAACTGCTCCCGCCTGGTCGCGAGAACCCGCGCTGGATTTTGTGGGAAAATCTAGGGAACCTGAAATTCGCAGAGCATATCATCCTCGACACGAAGCTCGGCGGCCACGAACTCCAAGTAGGAGACGTGGATGGAGACGGCGACATGGATATATGTTCCAAGCCCTGGGGCGTGCTGCCGTGGAACGGCGCCAACGGCAAGATGCACGTGGATTTCCTGGAGAACCTGCAAAAACGCTAGCGCCATGTCACATTTGGCGGCGCGTATCCCAAGCCAGCGACCGGATGCTGCTGTTCGTGCCTTGACAAAATAATGTGTGGCAAAATAATACAAGCCCAAACTGCAATCCTTGGTTGCAGAAATCGGTTGGGCTAAAAATCTAGTGGCTTTGAATCGCTGTCAATAATACTTTGAACGCGGGTTCAACCTGCGCGCTACCGCCCTTTCGGTAGGACCAAGGCTGTGCTTCAGCGCCTGCCAATAAACTGGACATAAACCGGACAAACAGGCCTTAAATTGGCAGCGACAAAAACTGAAAGGGGCGCCAAAGAGGCAAAAGGGGCAATACCTAAAAAAAAGGAGAAATAATATGGCTAGAATTGTTACTGTAGCCAAAATGCAGGTAATTACGATTCTTGTGCTTAGCGGACTTGCCGGATATGGCGTCGTCAATGCCTCTGCCCAGGGAACCGCAATGACGGTGACGCAGGCGGTTCCGCTCGATGAGGTGCTGCAGGCGGGCGAGGTGGACTGGACGTTTGACAACGGGCAGGAGTTCAAGGGCGCGAAGGGCAAGCTGACGCTGCTGAAGGACCAGCCGGAGGCCGGAAGCAATGCGCTGCGGCTGGATGGGGATTTCACGGGGGGCGGGGCTTATGTGCAGGCGCTGCGGAAACTGCCGCAGCTCAGCGGACTGAAGGTGGAGAGCTTCATGCTTCGCATGAGGTCGTCCAATTGCGACCACATCACCGTTCGGCTGGTTGACGGCACGGGGCAATGCCATCAGCGCAAAGGTTTCGCTCTGAAGACCGACGGGCAGTGGCATGATGTAGTCATCCGCCCGTCGGAGCTCGTCGGCGAAGAGCACTGGAGCGGCGCCAATGACGGCAAGTGGCATGATAGCGGGCAGTTGATCGCAATCCTGATCCCCAAAGCCGAGGAGATGAAGCCAAGTCTGGAGTTCGCGCGCTTCAAGGCGGAAACATCCGTGGCGGCGCTGGTGGCGCCGCCCGCCTATCGCGAAGGATTTGAATCGGCGGACAGTCTGAAAGCATGGCAGGTGACCGGCGCCGCCGCCATCGCTGTTGAGCAACCGTTCGCCGGCAAGGGGCTGCTGCTGCTGACGCGGACGGAAGAGAATGTGAACAAGCCGGTGTCCGCGCTGGGGCCGTCGTTCCCAATCCGCGCGGGCAGTTGGCAGATCGAGGGCGCCGGACGCTCGTCGCTCTATTCGCCGGATACGTCCTATCAAGGCGTCGTGACGCTGGAGATGCTCGACGGAGCGGGCAAGACAGTGGACAAGCAGGTGGCGCTGCAAATGACCGGCGCCAATGGCTGGAAGCCCTTCCGCAAAACCATCGAGGCGCCCGCCGGCGCGGTCGCGGCGCGGTTCCGCGTGGAACTGGACAAGACCTATGGCGCGTTCGGAATTGACGAGATTGCGGCGGCGTTTGTGGAGGCGGTGAAGACCGAGGACAAGCGGATCGAGCGCATCATGGCCGCTCCGAGCAAGCTCGGAGGATTGTTCCTACCGGATGAAACGCCGACCTACAAGGTTTCAGTTTGGGCCGTCAAGCCGCTGCGCCCCGAGGATCTGACCTTGACGGCCTCGGTGAGCGACTATTGGGGCGCCGAGCAAGGTTCGACGCAATCTATCGAGCTGCGCAAAACCGGCTTCAAGAACCAGACCTTCCAATACGAAGGCGAACTGAAGCTCGAATCGCCGGCGCTGGCCGTGGGCAAGTTCTATCGCCTGCATCTGGACGTGCCGACGCCGGGAGGAAAGCCGTTCCGCCACACTATCGGTTTGGCGAAGCTGCCCGAAGCTCCGACGCACAAATACCCGCCGGATACTGTGCCGTTCACGATTCGCAATTGGGACAACCGCATCAAGGACTACTTCTTCCTTACCGACCGCATCGGCATCCGTCTGCCCGGCATCTGGGGCGGATGGGACAGCAAGAAGCCATTCAAGCCGCACGCGCCGGGGATCGAATTCTGCGAACAGCTCGGCATGAAGTGGGTCACCGGCACGCCGGCGGCGCAGGTGGAGCGCGGCGTCGCGATCTGGGAGGACCCGGAGATGCTGCGCGCGGGGATGACGAATTTTTTAACGGCGTATGCCAAGAAAGGCCTGGCTTATATCGCGCTCGGCAACGAGCCGCACGGCGGTCCGGACCAGATCAAGAAGAATATCGCCGCATACAAGGCCGAATACGAAGCCGTCAAAGCGTTCGATCCCGCGATCAAAGTGATCTCCACGTCCGTCGAGCCGAATGAGGAGTATTTCCGCCAAGGCTATCAGAACTACTGCGATATCTATGACTTCCACATTTATGAATCGTATCCCAACGTACGCAAGACGCTCGAGCAGTACAAGGCGCTGATGAAAAAATACAACGCAGTCAAACCGATCTTCAGCACCGAGCTGGGGCTGAACTGCCAGGGTATGTCGAGGGTCGCCGTCTCGCAAGAGATGATCAAGAAGTTCGCGGTCTTCTTCGCGGCCGGCGGGGCGAACGCCTCGTGGTTCACGATCATGTATCCGGACCCGAAAGGCACGGAGGCGGACTCTTCCGGTCAGGCCTTCAATGTTTTCGATTGCCGTTATAACCAGTACAATCCCAAGTTGGACGCGATCACGCTTTATCATGCGATCAATGGAATCGGCAACAAGACGTTCTGCGCGGAATGGCAGTACGGCGAAGGAAACGAAGCCTATCTCTTCGCCAACGCCGAGGGAGAGTGTTTGCAGATCGTGTGGAACGACAAGGCCCGCGTGGATATCGGAGTCTCGCTGCCGGGCATCGAGCAGGTCACGGCCGTGTTGCTGGATGGAACCATGTTGCCTCTGACGCCGGCTAATGGCGTCGTGACGGTAACGGCGTCGCCCGATCCTGTCATGCTGCTCTATAAGTCGAAGGAGCCGGTCCTCGCGGAGAAGCTGGCGCCGGCGGGCGTGGCGCTGACTGGGAAGGCGCCCGCGATCGTCAAGGGACGGCAGCGCGAAATCACAGTTCGTGGCGCTGGCCTGATCGCAGAAAGCGCGGCAGTAGCGGCGCCCCCCAGATGGCAAACAACCTGCCGCAGCGCTGGCGCCGATACAATCGTCTGTCTGGTGACCGCGCCGGAGGAGACGGAAGCGGCGTCGGGGCGGATTGTGATTACACGGATGGCGGCGGGCAAACCGGCGGGAAGCATTGTTGTGGATGCTGCGGTGGAGAGCAGATTCGGGGTTGATCTCCGCCCAATGGCCGCAACGCCCGAAATGCCGGCCGGCGGGGTGCGGATCACGCTCGTCAACCACAGCCAGGATGCGGCGACGCTGCGATGGGAACTGAAGATTGACGCCGAATACCCGATGTCCGCCGGAACGTTCCGTCTGACCGAGCCCAGCCAGGCTCGCGCAGGCTTCAGCGAGGCGAACGAAGGCGCCGCTAAACTTGGGGCCAATGAGGCAAAGATTCTCTCGCTGCCGCTGCGGGACGTGGACAAGCAGACGCTGTATCACTTCAACCTGCGCGTCAGCGATGAAGGCGGGCGCGAGGTGGCCGTGTCGCGATACATGGCAGGGTTCGCCGGCGTTCGCAAAGGCACGCCGAAGATTGACGGCGATCTGAGCGATAGTTGCTGGGCGTCGGCGCCGGCGCTTCCGATCAACGAGGCGCGCCAGTTCTTCCCGCTGCAAAAAAGCGGGCAATGGAAAGGGCCGGAGGATCTCACCGCCACGATCCGCTTCCTTTGGGATGAGCAATACCTTTACATCGGCGCGCATGTGATTGACGACGTCTTCTGCGGAACCAAGTCCGACGGCGACGTGTGGAATCAGGACGGCCTGCAATTTCTGGTGGACCCGGGGAGAGCCGGCGGCGAAAAGATGGGCTACTATGACTACTTCCTGGGCTTGGGAACGAAAGGGCCGCAGTTCTGGTGCGGTTCGACGGCCTCGCCCAATGCGCCCGTCGGCGAGGTGAAGGACGCGAAGTTGGAAATCAAGCGTGGCGCGAACGGCAATGCGGACTATGAGGTGGCGATCCCGTGGTCGCGCCTGGCGCCTTTCACGCCCGCGCCCAACGCCGATCTGGGCCTGGCGCTGATCGTCAACGACGACGACGGCGCCGGACGAAACTTCATGTCATGGTTCGGCTGCCCCCACAGCAAACAAATCAGCATGAACAGTGATTTGATTCTGCTGGGCGAAAAGCCATAGAAAGGGACCGGCCTCTATAGAATATTTCCACTTGTGCGTGTCGGAACATTCGAAGATGATTTGCGCAGCACCGGCGAAGGAGGCGAAACATGTCAAAGACTATTACTGTGCGTGGCGTGCCCGACGACATCTTAACGGCCGTGAAAGACGCTGCACGCCGCCGTTCTCAAAGCGCCGATCGCTTTATTGTCGGGCTCTTGCAGAGCGCACTCGGCTCTGATGCAGTAGCGCAGCCGGAGCGCCACAACATGGATCAATTCATCGGATATTGGGATGAAAAGGAATACAATCGCGTCAGCAAGGCGGCGCGCCAACACCGCAAAATTGAGAAAGAAATGTGGCAATGAGTCCGACGCTGATAGATACGAACATTTATTGTGATGCGGCGCGCGGTTCGGAGTCAGCGGCGCAAATCCTGCGAATGTGCGATTCAATATTAGTGTCGCCTGTTTCGATTGGGGAGCTGCTTGAAGGTTTCAAAAAAGGTTCTCAAGAACGCTCAAATCGTGAAATATTGCGCCGGTTTCTTTCACAAGACTATGTGCGCTTGGTTGAGATTGGATTCGATACTGCTGAGTGGTATGCCCACATCGTTCGGGAGCTTCGAGAGCAAGGCACGCCAATTCCTGTCAATGATATTTGGATCGCGGCATCCGCTCTCGAACATGGCGCCCGATTGGCGACAAATGATCGGCATTTCAGTAATATCAAAGGCTTGCTCCTTTTATAAAGTTTTGCCTGTTCTAGGCACGAGCCGCGGCTTCATCTCCTAATTCGGCTGCTCCAGATCCCAAAAATCCCTATATCCCGCGATCTGGTCCCATACTTTGCGGTAGCCGGAAGGCGCAAGGATGCAATAAATTGCATTCAAACGACTGCAAGAATTCGCTGTATATTCGGTAGCATCCATAATCATCTCTCAGCAGTCGGATGTGATTTAAAAGGGAGAAGGACATGAGAAAATTGGACGGGCCAATGCTCGCGCTTTTTGCCGCGTTTATTTTGCCTGTCACTGCAATGGCTCAAGGACCGACCCAGCTGAAAAATGGCGCGTTCGCACCTGGTGATGACGGTTCGCCGGCGGGATGGACCGTGGGCAAGGGGCAGAAGGTCACGGTTGACGCGAAGGAGGCGCCTCCGGGCCTTGGGCAGTCGCTGCGGGTGGATGTCATCACAGACGGCGGTTCCAGCTATGGGCAGGTTTATCAGACGGTCAAAGCGAAGCCCGGCTCTCTTTATCGTCTGGAAGGCAAGATGAAGAGCACGAAGGCGGGATTGGGATTGTTTTCGATCAAGCTGCTGAAAGGCGGCTCTGAGATCAAACGGATCGGATCCGCGAAATCGCCGGCAAACTGGGCTACGGTCACGCAGGATTTTTCATCCGAAGACGCCGATGAAATCCAGGCGCTCTGCCGATGGGAGCAAAATGCGCAGCGCGGCTGGGTGGGCCAGACGTGCTGGTTCGCCGATCTTAAGCTCATGGAGATGGGAACAGCGCCAGCGCCGCCGGCATGGACGGATGCGATCAAGCGCGCAGCGGCGATCAAGCCTGTTGCGCCGCCTGCGCTACCGCTGAAAGCAGCCCCAGGCGATCTTTATATATTGCCCTCCGGCGCGGGAAAGAATGATGGATCGAATTGGGACAACGCCTTGCCGGGAAATGCTCCAGGCGTCTTCCAAGCCGCGTGGGATGCGCTGGCGTCGGGGCAGGCCTGCCGGATCGGAAGCGGCGTTTATGCGAATGTGGCGCTTACGATCTCCACGGGCGGAACCGCTGCCGACAAGATGAAGCGTCTCGCGGGCGAAGACACCGGCGCCGGATTGCCGTGGTTTATCGGCGATTGGCAGCCCAAGACTCCGGATAAAGGCGCATCCTTCCTCTCGCTGACGAAGGAGGTGGATTACTGTGCGTTTGAGAATCTCCAGTTGGCGCGGTACCAATACGCCATGTTCAGCAAGCAGGGACGGCACACCGGGCTTCGCGTGCGGAATATGGACGCCTACGAAATGCGCCACGGCATCTTCATGGCGGGATTCGCCAATGCCGACGAACCGGACGTCGCCACGCACGACTTCATAATCCAAGACTGCGATTTCATCCACTTCACCAAGAGCGGCATCCGCCTTCAGGCCGGACACTACGACGTGAAGATCATCAACTGCGTAGCCGACGCGGGCGGCACGGAATGGATGAAGGAGAGTTTTCAGATTTGCTTTAACATCAGCGGCGATTCTCCGCGCCTCCAGTCGCGCAAGGACGAGAAGCCCTGGGCGCCCGAACACGACATCATTTTCGTCAATTGCGTGGCCCGGAACGCCATCTGGTCAAAAGCCCGCTATTGGCAGGGCGATGGCTTCATAGCCCAAGGCGGCGCGAAGAACATCGCCTTCATCAACTGTTCCTCCTACGACAACGCCGATGGCGGATGGGATGTCAAAGCGGAGAACGTCGTCTATGTGAACTGCGTCGGGATGCGCAGCAAGAAGAATTTCCGCGCATGGCGGCATGGCTTCTTTTTCAACTGCCTCAGCGCCTATGCTTTCAAACGCGGCGGCTCCTGGACCAGCTCCGGCCTTTGGTCGCTGGGCGACGTGCGCGCGGCGAACTGCACGTTCCACGATAACGAATCCCAAGGTATCTGCGCCGATGCCAAGAAGGGCACGCAAGATCCCGCCGCCACGGAAGACACCGATGCCGTTCACCCCAGCGCCGAAGCCCACATCATTCTGGAACGCTGTCTCGTCTCGTGCGACGGCGCCAGCTCGAATGCTGAGCAGCTTTACTCTGGCGAACAACGGATCACGAAGGTGGATTCGGCTGAGTGGCGCGCCAAAACGGCGAAAGAACCCGCCGCAGGGATTGATCCGGAATATGTCGCCGCCGCCTCAAGCAAAGCTTGGATGGGCCAACCGCCGGAGGCCTTCGACAGCAAACGCTATGGCGCAGCCAAGGGCTATAACTCTACAATATCCGCTGTCTGGCGCGCCAAATCGCCCGAGCAGTTGATCGAAGCGGCGCGGACACTCCTCAAGCATAGTGGGTGGGATGATTTCAAGAAGAAGGCGCAACAGGCGTTTTCTTCATAGAGTTGCCGAAGGCGGTTAAAATTTGAAGGATGATGGCTAAAGCCTATGGCGAGAAGTCCGGCTGAAGCCGGCTAAGAAAAAGAGGAAAGCCACAATCACCCCGGCTGAAGCCCAATGCTGTTGACTTAAGAAAATGATGAATTTTCCATGCAAATAGTCGTGATCCTCGACGAGCCGACGGCCGGCATGTCGCGCGACGAGACGACCTACATCGTCGATCTCATCCGCCGGGTCACGGAAGGCCGCACCTTGCTG
>JAPLSP010000766.1 GCA_026398575.1 Candidatus Sumerlaeota bacterium
AGCACCGCTTTTCACCCACTAATTCCTCAAGGGAACCATTAAACTCTGGGATGCGCCTGCCAACGATCATGGACTAAATGATTTGCGATGGGAATTTGAGCGAACAGAATCAGAAGAAGAGCCTTATGAGAGTTGGATAAAGGACTGGGTGAAAAGGCTAGAGATTAATCCTGCTCATGCGCCATCTCATCTGCATTTTAATGCGGAAGCGCAAGATCGGCATACATCCTCCTACCGACCGGAAAGTACTGTTCATCACTTGCGTTTGTCCGTCGGTATGCTCAATCCCCTCGCTTTAATCTTATCAATAGCAGTATGGTTAAGGCAGCAATTCACTCCTCGTTGAGCAAGAAAGTTATCCTTCCCATCAGATTGCACCCGCGCAGATTTCTGAGTAATGCATTGCGTAGCGAGATGTCGACTGGTGCAACTATTTAACAAAAAAAGAACTTGATAAAGCTGAACAGATGTTCCAAACTCTTGTTCGGAACAAGTGATTGAATCACCCTTTCAATTTTTTTGAAAAGGATTTTCAGCAAATGAAACGTCGGGCGTTGAACAGCCGCGAACGGATTTTGGAGGCCGCCGCCCAGGTGTTTGGCCAGCGCGGATATAAAGCGGCTACGATACGCGAAATCTGCAGAGCCGCCGGCGTAGGCGTGGCGTCGGTCAATTATTATTTCCGCAATAAGGAAAGCCTCTACCTGGCGATCCTGGAGGATTTGATCCGGGACGGATTCGAGAAATATCCCATGGATCATGGGATTGACGCCATGGCGCCGCTTGCAGTCCAGCTGCGGGTGTTTATCCGGTCGTTCCTGTTGCGCATGGCCGGAGACCGGTCGCTGCCGGGCGGCGCGGAGCGTTCGTTGCTGCTGGCGCGCGAAATCGCCGAGCCCTCGCCCGCCATGAACGCGCTCGTGGAGCGATACCTGAAGACGCAGAAAAAATACCTGATTACGATCGTAAAGAAATTGCTCGGCCCCCGTGCGCCGATCGAGCGCGTTCATTTATGCGCGCTCAGCATCGTCGGTCAATGCCTGCAATACGTCTATGCCTGGCGGATGATCGAGCGCATGGGAGTCAGTCCGGGGTGGGATGAGGCGGCGATGGAGCGCGTTGCGCGGCATATTGCGCAGTTTTCGATGGGGGGGATTGCGAGGGTGAAAAATGAAAAATGAGCAATGAAAAATTGAAAATGAATGGTCAATTTGCCATGGGGTTGGGAATTCGGAAATTGTTCCAAGATTATTGATGAGAGCGATATCGCGTAATTGAGGATGACACCACTTATGAAGAAACGCCTGATAATCGCTGTGTTTGTGTTGCTGGCCGCCGGCGTTGGGGGATGGATTTATTATACGCGCTTCCATGCGTCTGCGCATTCAGGAGGGCTGATTGTCTCCGGCAATATTGAAGTCACGGACGCGCAGTTGAGTTTCAAAATTCCAGGCCGGCTTTTGGAGCGATTGGCGGACGAAGGCAAGACTGTGACGACGGGGCAGCTGATCGCGCGGCTGGATAAAACCGATCAGGAATTGGCCTTTGCAAAGGCGCAGGCGAATCTGGCGTATGCGCAAGCGGTCCTGGCCGAGCTCGAAGCGGGCAGCCGCCCGGAGGATATCCGCAAAGCACAGGCTCAATTGCAGCAGGCGCAGTTTTCGTTGAATGAACTCAAGAGCGGCAGCCGCGCTCAGGAAATCGCCGACGCCGAAGCGGAGGTGGGGCGCGCCCAAGCGGGGGAGAAGACGGCGCAGGCTCAGCTGGACTTGGCGAAAAACGATGAAGAGCGTTATCGCGAGCTGTTCCGCCAGGGCGTCATCGGCAATCGCGACTATGAGATGTACCGCACGCAATATTCGACCGCGAAAAGCGCTGTGGAAGACGCCAAGGCGCGCGTCGTGGCGACGAAAGAGCAGCTCAGCCTGCGCCGCGAAGGAAGCCGCATCGAGCAGATACAGCGCGCGCAGGCGGCGTTGGATCAGGCCGAAGCGGAATATGCGCTGGTCAAAGCGGGGCCGCGAGTCGAGACCATCGCCCAGTCGCGCGCCCAGGCGTGGGCCAGCAGCGAATCGCTCCGGCAGGCGCGCCAGCAACTGCGCGATACGGAGCTCTACGCTCCTTTTGGCGGCGTGGTGATGAGCAAATCGGCGGAATCGGGCGAATATATGAATCCCGGCACTCCGGTAGTGACGATTGCCGACCTGGATCACGTCTGGCTGCGCGCTTATATCGGCGAACGCGACCTGGGGAAAATCCGGCTGGGGATGGAATTGGACGTGACGACGGACGCCTATCCGGGCAGCATATTCATAGGGCGCGTCAGCTTCATCAGCGATCAGCCGGAATTCACGCCCAAGTCCGTTCAGACCTTCGAGGAACGCGTCAAACTGGTGTATCGGATCAAGATTGACCTCGACAATCGCGGCTGGCGTCTCAAACCCGGATTGCCGGCGGACGCGCATATTCCAAATTGATTGCAGCGATGGCGCATGCTTTCCAGCTTGCGCTGCTCATGGAAGCATAGCGCTGGTGTTCGTGAATATTCGTTCCGGAAGAAAAGATTCATGCGGATAGGAGCGGCGCCAGCATTTGGAGTGCGGTTGCTTGCTGCCGCTTTAGCTACGCCAGTCTTATAGATCGTGGAAGCTAAAGCGTCATAGAACTCAGGAAGCCAACATGGAAGCGCATAAAGAAGCGATGATCGAAGCGGAAGGCTTGGTCAAATCCTTTGGCGTGGTGACGGCGGTGGACGGGCTGACGTTTCGTGTGAATCGCGGCGAGATATTCGGTCTGGTCGGCCCCGATGGCGCAGGCAAAACGACGACGCTGCGCCTCTTGAGCGGCATCATGGACCCCAGCGCGGGCGCCGCGCGGGTGGCGGGCTACGATACGCGCCAGCAAGCGGATGAAGTAAAGAACAGCGTCGCCTATATGAGCCAGCGCTTCGGTTTATACCAAGATCTGACGGTGAGCGAGAACATCAACTTCTATGCGGACCTTTATGGCGTCCCGCGCAAAGGGAGGCAGGAGCGCATAGATTCGTTGCTGGACTTCAGCCGCATGAGGCCATTCAAGAAGCGCTTGGCAGGCAATCTTTCCGGCGGTATGAAACAGAAACTGCAGCTGGTCTGCGCGCTGATCCATACGCCGAAGGCGCTCCTGCTGGACGAGCCCACGAATGGCGTGGACCCGGTGAGCCGCCGCGAATTCTGGCGCATCCTCTATCATCTGCTGAAGCAGGACGTCGCCATCTTGGTCACGACGGCGTATCTGGACGAGGCCGAACGCTGCCATCGGGTGGGATTGCTGCATCATGGCAAGCTGCTGGCGGCCGGAACGCCCGCGGAAGTCCGGCGCCTGATGCGCGGCGGCATCGTGAGCATTCGCGGACCGCAAGCCCGGGCGGTCTATCAGTTGTTGCGTTCGCGGATGGGCGGCGCGAGCGTCAATGTCTTCGGCGATAACGTCCACGTCGCTTGCGCCGATCCGTCATCGGCGGAGAAGGAGGCGCGGCGCTTGCTGACGGAGGCGGGATTGGCCTTCGACGAAATCCGCGCGCAGGCGCCGTCGCTGGAGGATGTGTTTGTCAGCGCGTTGAAGGAGAGGGAGGAGGTTACGGCAAGACCGAAACCGGACTCTGTTGGCATAGAACCTGAGAGTGGATTGGCGGCAAGCATTGCGGAGCAGGAGCTGCCCAAGAGCGCGGACATACAAGCGCCACCTAAAGGCGGAACTACTAACACTACTAACGCTACTAACACAGAGAACGCGGTTTGGGTTAAGGACTTGACGCGGCGATTCGGGGAATTTGTCGCCGTCAATAAGATCAGCTTTGAGGTTCCGCGCGGCGAGATATTCGGCTTTCTTGGGCCCAATGGCGCGGGCAAAAGCACCACGATCCGGATGCTGTGCGGCCTGCTCAAGCCCAGCGGCGGCCATGGGAATGTGGGCGGATTCGATATTCATCGCGAATCGGAAAGCATCAAGCGCAACATCGGCTACATGAGCCAGAAATTTTCGCTCTATGAAGACCTGACGGTCGAAGAGAACATCAATTTTTTCGGCGGCATTTATGGATTGGGCGGCCGCCGGCTCGAAGCGCGCAAAGCCTGGGCGATCCGGATGGCCGGCTTGGAGGATCATCGCCGCAGCCTGACGCGCATACTGAGCGGCGGATGGAAGCAGCGGCTGGCGCTGGCCTGCGCGATCCTGCATGAGCCGCCGATCGTCTTTCTCGATGAGCCGACCAGCGGCGTGGACCCATCCAGCCGCCGGCGATTCTGGGATCTGATTTATGAGATGGCCGCCGCCGGCGTCACCGTTTTTGTCACGACGCATTATATGGAGGAAGCCGAGTACTGCGACCGCGTGGCGCTGATCTATCGCGGCGCCATGATCGCTCTGGGAACGCCGCGCGAACTCAAGACCCAGCGCATGCGCGATCATATTCTCGACGTGCGCTGTCCGCGGCCGCAGGACGTGATGGACCGGCTGGCGGCGGCGCCGGGGGTGCGCGAGGTGGCGCTGTTCGGCGCGGGGCTTCACGCTGTGGTCGAGGACGAGGAAGCCGGCGAGCGGGCGATCCGGCATGAAATGGAACGGCTGGGCGCGCCGCTGGACAATATCGAGCGCATCACGCCGAGCATGGAGGACGTGTTCGTTTCGCTGATCGAAGAAGTGGATCGCAAGGAGGCGGCTTGAAGATGGAATCAAGAAGTGTAACGCCTCAGCTGCTCAGAGACGGATTTCAGAATGTAAAATGAAAAATGAGAAATGTAAAATGAAAACCCATCCCGGCGACAGCATTACCCAGGCCGGAACCCAATGCATGCCACGCGCGGTCAGCCTGATCGGCCCCTCACATTGCCATTGCATCCCAGGCCGTGAACAAGTGAAATTGAAGAGCGGGCGCTGGAGCGCGGCCGAAAAATTCACCGTGCATCGTTCGAAGGATAAGAAATGGACGCCATAACCGACAGCCTATTGCAGGACATTGCACAGAGAATCGCCTCTGAAATAAAGCCTGATAAGATTTTCCTGTTTGGCTCCCGCGCGTGGGGAACGCCCACAAGCGATAGCGACGTTGACTTGATGATAGTAGTATCCGGCGAGGAAGACTCCGTACGGACGCTTAAACAGCGCGCGCGCCGATGCCTGCATAATATATCCATACCTATGGACATTATCATCGAACCTCTGGATTTATTTGAGCGGCGGCGTACCGTCTACGCCTCTTTGGAAAGGCAGGTTTTTGAAAAAGGAATTCCTCTCTATGGATGAAGCCAAGAAAGAGCTGGTGCAATCCTGGCTGACCAAAGCGGCGCACGATTTGGCAGCAGCCAAATCGTTGGCCGCTGATGAGGAGCCTCTGCTCGATGTCGCAATCTATCATTGCCAACAGGCAGCGGAAAAATCTGTCAAAGGCTTATTGGTGGCCGGAGATATATGCTTTGGGAAAACCCATGACGTCAAAGCCCTCATCGCTCAGGCGCTGCCTATCGCCCCTGAACTGACTCCCTTCTTGCTTACGGCAGGCGATCTGACAAACTACGCTACCGAATTTCGCTACCCAGGCGCAAAAATGGCGCCGGAGCGCGAGGAGTTCATGCGGGCCCTAATGGATAGCGAAGCGATCGTCAGTCTCGTTCTGAAGTTGATAGACAAAGCCTGATGCCATGTTAAGTCCTCGCCGCTTATCCGCCGTCGCACGCAAGGAATTCATCCACGTTCTGCGCGATTGGCGCAGTCTGTGGCTGGCGATCGCCATCCCCATCCTGTTGATCCTGCTGTTTGGCTACGCGCTCAACATGGATCTCAACAACGTGCCCACGGTGGTTTGGGACCAATCGCATACGCCGCAAAGCCGCGAACTGCTGAGTCTCTTCAGCGGCTCGCCGTACTTTCGCATCCAGCGCCATCTGGACAGCTATCGCGACATCCAATCGGCGCTCGACAGCGGCGAGGCGATGATAGGGCTGGTTGTTCCCGGCGATTTCGCCGATCGCATCGGCGCCGGCAAGGCGGTCGAGGTTCAGGTGATCGTGGACGGCAGCGATTCCACGCGCGCGCGGCTGGCGCTGTCGTATGCGGCGGGCATTGGTTTGATTTATAATCAGAAGCTGACCGCGCGCGGCATCGCGCTATTGGGCACGCGGCAGCAGCCGGCGCCCGTCGAGTTGGAAACGCGCGCCTGGTATAATCCCGACCTGCGCAGCCCCAACGCGATCATTCCCGGCATCATCGCCCTCGTCATGGTCGTCATCGCAGCGATGCTGACCAGCGTCACGGTGGCGCGCGAATGGGAAATGGGAACGATGGAGCAGTTGATCAGCACGCCCGTCCGCGCGCCGGAGCTGGTACTCGGCAAAGTCGTGCCCTACTTCGCCATCGGCTTTGTGGACGTGGCCATTGCCGTCGCCATGGGACAATGGTTTTTTCATGTGCCGCTGCGGGGAAGCGCGGGCCTTTTGTTTGCGATGGCGGCGGTATTTTTGACGGGGGCGCTGTTTTTCGGTCTGACGCTCAGCATCGTGACGAAATCGCAGGTGTTGGCGAATCAGGCGGCGCTGCTGGGCAGCTTTTTGCCGACGCTGCTGTTGAGCGGCTTTGTCTTCGCCATCGCCGACATGCCGCGGCCGATCCAGCTGTTGACGTACATCGTGCCGGCGCGCTATTTCATCGCGATCCTGCGCGGTATTTATCTGAAGGGAATCGGCCTGGAAGTATTATGGTTCAACGCGCTGCTGCTGGCGATCTACGCGACGATCATGGTCACCGTCGCGCACAAAAATATGAGGCTTAAACTGTGATAGCGCATTTTTCGCGCTTCAAAGCACAATTTCAGGAGAGTTCATTTATCAAGGGGGAGTGTAATGCGGATAAAGAGAGCGCCAGCATTTGGAGTGCGGTTGCGTGCTGGCTTTTGCTTCGATGACTTTAGAGACACGCGTAGCAAAAAGCGGCAGCAAGCAACCGCACTCCAAATGCTGGCGCGGCGCCTTTCCGCATTATTCAGCTCGTAGATACTGCAATGTCTGCGCTGAATATATGGCATTGCATCTGAAAATATAGGCATTATGGTTTGCTACCCATGTTCGGACGCCTCAAACAGATGCTCATCAAGGAATTCCTGCAGATGCTGCGCGATCCGCGGATGAAAGCGATTGTGTTTGTCGTTCCCGTGGTTCAGATGCTGATCATCGCCTTCGCGCTCACGACCGACGTCACGCGGATCGCCACGGCGCTCCTGGATGACGACCATACGCCCTCTTCGCGCGCATTGATCGAGGAGTTCGTCGGCAGCGGATACTTTATCATCACCAAGTCCCTGAGGTCCGAGGCGGAGATCCAGGCGCTGCTGGACCGGAGCGAAGTCCGCGCCGTCCTCCGCTTCCCCCGGGGATTCGAGAACAGGCTGCTTGGCGGGAGGACGGCACACATCCAGCTGCTGACGGATGGCACGGAGAACAACGGCGCCGCCGCCATTTCCGGCTATGCCACTCAGATCATTGGACGGTTTTCACAGCGCCAGCAGCGCGACGCGATGGTCCGCGCGATGGGAACGCCCCCGGCCATCGCGCAGATCGAAATGGAAACGCGCGCCTGGTTCAACCCCAACCTCGAAAGCAAACACTACTACGTTCCCGGCCTGATCGCAATCATGCTGATGGTCATCAGCCTGCTGCTCACCAGCATCGCCATCGTGCGCGAGAAGGAAATCGGCACCATCGAACAGCTCATGGTGACGCCGATCAGCAAGATCGAATTCATTCTCGGCAAAACAATTCCCTATCTCATCATCGGCTACATCAACATGACGCTGATGTTCATCGTCGCCAAACTGATTTTCGGCATCCACGTCCAGGGCAGCTGGCTGCTGCTCTATGCGATGGCCGGGGTTTACGTCGCCGGCAATCTGGGGCTGGCGCTGGCGATCAGCGTCAGCGCCGCCACCCAGCAACAGGCGCTGCTGACCGCTTTTTTCTTTCTCATGCCGGGCATCCTGCTGAGCGGATTCCTGTTCCCGCTCGACAACATGCCGCCCCTGGCGCTGGCGATCTCGGCGGTGGACCCGATGCGATGGTTCATTCAGATTCTGCGCGGCGTCACGCTGCGCGGCGTGGGGATCGAGACGTTGTGGCGGCCGATGCTGGCGCAAGGGGCGCTGGCCGTCGCATTCCTGACGTTCGCGGCCCTTCGATTTAGAAAAACAATTTCCTGAGATTTGCCGCCAGGCCTATTCGATCCGCGCGTAGGTGCGGTTATCGTCCATCGTGGAGATGCGACGGTGCGTGGCGGGCTTGTCGCTGCCGGGCAGTTTCAGGGCGATGGAGGCTTTGACGCGATAGCGGTCCCAGCCGTTTATAATGCTGCTGCCGCCGCTGCTGCTGTTGTTGCTGCTGGAGACATAGCTGGTCTTGCGGCCCATGAAGGAAAGGCCGAGCTCGGCGTTGTGCATATCGCGGATCAGCTTCAGCTCGCCTTCGCGCAATCCGCTGTAATAGGAGTCATAAGTCGTGCTCACTTCGGCTCTCCATTTGTTGCCGATCTTTGCGCCGATCGTGGGCTTGAACTCCGTGCGCGTCTGATCTTCGCGGAAGACGTGGCGATTCTCCCACGTTTGTTCCTTGGTCATCTGGCTGGCGGGATCTTGATTGAGGTTTTTATAAATAGAGGCCCGCAGACCCATCCAATAGCGGTCGCCGATCGGGAAATAGCGAACGTCTCCGAAGAGGGTGGCCGTGTTGCGTTCATATTCCAAAGGATCGGAAGGGGGACGGATTTGGAAGGTTTCGAGCGCGGCCCCGACCTGCATGTCGAATACTTCGCGCGGCGAGCGGTAGTTGGTCCGCATGCTGATGTATTGGATGGCTTCATTGGGCGCCAGTTCGCCTTTGCCGTGAAGATTGCGTCCGGCGTCGAGGGCGATCAGAAGGTCCGGCCGGGCCACAGAATAGGCGCCCCCCGCGCCAACCTCATGCTGGTTGATGCGATAGGCGTATAGGTCGTCCAGCGCCTGGCGGTCGCCGAGTTGGCGATAAACCTCGCCCAGCGAGCTGTCGGAGCCTTTGCGGATGAAGTATCGCAGGTATCCTTTCAGCGACTCGGTAAAGCGCGTGGTCCATTTCGATTCATAGTCGGCGTAGCCGAAACCCGCCGAATAGCCGTCCAGGGTCACTTCGCGGTTGAGATCGTAGGAAATAGTCTTGTCTTGAATATTGGTTTGGAGATAGCGGTTTTTAACCTTCACCGGCGCTTTGGTGTAGCGATAAAGGTCTTCCACGCGCGGATCGGGGAAGCCTCGTTCCTTCACTTTGCGCACGGCTTCTTCGTCATCCAACCGGTAAGCGGCCTTGGTATCTTCAAAGCCGATCACGTCCTTGTTGCGCTGCATCATGCCAAGGCCCACGCCCACCTTGTTGGTCCAGACATTTTGGTCGTCAATGCGCATGGCGTGCATCAGCGACTGGTAGAGGTCAAAGCCGCGCACATAGGCGTCATCTTTCGTGCTCAGCGTGTTCAAACCCTTGTCCAGGTTGTTGAAGATATTCAAATCCAGCTGATAATAAACCGGCGCTTCCCAGGGACGGATCCATTCGGTGGCGATCGTCACCTGCGGCAGGCGCTGCGAGACGCGGCCATAGCGGCTTGATGGAATGCCTTGGCGGCTCCGGCCGACTTTGACGCCTGTAACCTGATCGCGGCCTTTGCTGTCGAACTCGGGGCTGAAGTCGGAGTCCTGATCGCCCGGCTGGCCGAAATCCGTGATGCGGTCGCGCGAGACGCGATCGCGCACGTCGAACAGGATACGGGCGAGCCATTCTTCCTTGACGAGGCTCAGGGCGGCGCGCGCGCGGCGTTCGGCCACGCGGCGTTCATCCTGAGTGCTGAAAAAGTCCAGAATATCATGATGGACATCCGGGTCCGACAGCCAATCCAGGTTCAGGAGCAGCTGCAGTTCCGGGGTGATGTTCGTGCGGTGCTGCCACGAGGCCTGATAGCGGCTTGTGTCAGAACCCCCGTCCTGGGCGGCGATCTCACGGCCATTGTCGCTGAGTTGGAAGAGATTGACCTCTCCCTTATGGCGGTCGTAGTCCATGTAGTATTTTTGCGTCACGCCGAAGCCGCTGCCGCGCTTGGTGAAGTAGTCGTAACTCACCGTCGTCTGGGCGAAGGATTTTCGGACGAAGGCTTTTTCGTCATAAGGATCGGGGACGTAATCCTTGTAGTAGTAATCATAACTCACGCTCATGACGCCGCCCAGCTGCGAATCAAAGCCCATCTTGAACGACCACGGGCCGGCCTCGGTCAGGGATTTCGTGTAAAAGGGGAGATAGGCCACCGGTGTATCCCATACATAAACCATGGCGCTGCGCGCGAAGATGCGGTCTTGTTCGTAAAGGATGAATTCCTTGGCGCGGATGTGATACATCGGGATGGTGAAATCGTCGCCGGTGATCGAGGATTCTCTCAGGAGCGACATCTTGGGGTTTATTTTTTGGAACGCCGGGCTTTCAGGATTCTCATCCTTCGGCGCCATGAAGTGAAGCGGTCCGGCGTTGCCAACGACGCCGGTGGCGTAGCCCTGCTGGCGGTCAAAGTTGAAAACCATCTTTGTCGCTTTGACCACGTCCTTGCCGCGCGTCATCTCCACGTTTCCGATGGCCTGGGCCTCGCGCAGCCGCGTGTCAATCAGGACCTTGTCGGCGACGAGCTGGATGTCTTCATATCGGACAACGGTTCGTGACCGTCCATAGATGGTGTTCTTCTCTTCATTATAGTCCAGATAGTCTTCCGATTGAATGCGCAGTTTGCTTAAGAAGTCGTCTTTGGTTTTCCCCTTGGCTTTGGCGACCGGTTGCTGCTCTTCCGGTTTTTTTTCCAGGCCGCGCCAGAACATTTCGCCCATGCGATAGTCGGCGGGATTGAACTGTTCGGACCGGCGCTCGGAAACGCGCTGTTTGGCCTGCTCGGCGGGCGATTGAGGGCGCTTCATCCGCGCATATTCATCTTCGCGCCATTGCGGCGCCGCGTCATCCTGGCTCCAGGCGGCGGCGACGGCAAATCCCGCGATGGCCGCCAGCATCCAGGCAAAGAAAAAAACGCCCCAATGCGGGCATATAACCTTTGGCGTTAATATCATGAAGCTCATCTTCGCACGGTCCGGATCATCAGCGCCAAGCCAATGCCCCCCAACAGAATATTCGGGGCATAAATCAACGGCACGCCCAAGGCTGATCCGCTCAGACCCACTTTGACTCCCCACTGAACGAGGACATAATACGTGAAGGTCAGGCCCAGCGCAATGGCAAAACCCAGCGTTTTGGCTGACGGGCGGATATAAATCGCCAACGGAATGGCCAGCAGGCTGATCGCCACGCAGGCCAGCGGGATACTAAAGCGTTGGGCTACTTCCACCCGATAGCGCCGCACATAACGATCCCGGAAATTTTCATTCATTTGCGCCAGAGCCTTATCCATGTCACGGGCCGGAAGATTGCCCAAGGACTTTCGCGCCGCTTCGGCCTGGCTTACTATCTGCTTCAGTTCGGCAACAGAGCGCTGCCGTTCAGTCGGGCGGAAGGTGCCGTCTTCATTGCGCCGGCCCAAGTTCATGATGGTTTCGCGCGATAAATGCTTGAAGTTGGCTATGTCATATTCGTCCGCGCGTTCCGGAGCAAAACTCTGGAAATGCAGGGTCCCATCGTCAAGGATAACGTGAATGGCGGCCTCATCCGGCTTGGGAATGACGCGCCCCCGGGGGGCGGAGATAAAAACGACGCTGTTGGGCATGCTGCTCTTTTCGGAATTGCCCACTTTCATCGTCACGCCTTCCAAGTCGCCCGTTTTGGGGTCCC
>JAPLSP010000412.1:0-5681 GCA_026398575.1 Candidatus Sumerlaeota bacterium
ATTCTGCCATCAATGATTCTGCCTTCCCCACAAACCAGTTGCATTTCCGGCTTGCTTCATTTTACTAGACGCCTGCCAACAATGAGCATTCTTCATATTGCCCAATCGTTCAGGAAATTGTCCGATAGCCAGGGACCGGAAAAGGCAAGGGCGCTATGCTCACGATGAAGGAAATCGCTCTGCGCGCGGACGTGACGCGCCAGACGGTCTCGGCGGTGGTGAATCATAAGGCATGGGTCTCGCAAGCCACGCGCGAGCGGGTGGAGCGCATCATTCAGGAGGCCGGCTATCAGCCCAACCGCCATGCGCGTTCGCTGGCGGGCCAAGCTTCGCATCTGATCGGCGTCATTGTCCGCGATATTCAGAATCCTTTCTTCACCAAACTCATAGACGCCATTGACGCCGCGCTCACGCCCGCCGGCTATACCATCCTCTACGTCAACATCAAGGAAAGCGTCGAAAACGAAATCCGGGCGATTCAAACGCTGATGGCGTATCACGTGGATGGCATCATCATCACGCCGGCCCATGGCGCCGCGAGCCGGGATCACCTCTGGCATCTCTCCCAGTCCTCGACGCCGTTTGTGTCGCTGCATCCGCTTCCCGGAATCCGAGGAAACTCGGTGACGATGGACGACCAGGCTGCGGGATTTCTGGCGGCCGAGCATCTGATCGAGACTGGGCACCGCCATTTTTGTTTTCTCCAGGGGCCGCCGGGCGCTACCTCGACCACGGAACGCATCCAGGGCTATAAAAACGCGCTGCTCAAGTACCACGTCCCGTTCGATGAGACGATGATTGTGCCGGCGGGCCATCGCCCCGAACATGGCTATCAGGCCGCGCTGGGCGTCTTGAGGAAAAAAGACAATCCTTTCACCGCGCTGATCGCGTTCAGCGATTTTGTCGCGCTCGGCGTTTATAAGGCGGCCCACGAACTGGGCATTGCGATCCCCGATCAGCTGAGCGTTGTCAGCTTCGACGATGTGGATATCGCCGAGTTGCTCGGGCCGTCGCTGACGACGATCCGCCTGCCGATCACGGAAATGGGAACAGAGATGGCGGGCATCTTGATCGCTGCGATCGCCAGCAAAAACACCGGGCTTGAACCTGTTGTCAAGATCCTGCCGCTGCGACTGATCCAGCGCCATTCCGTCCGCGGGCTATGAACCTTGAACGGCAGTTGAACCGCAGAGAACGCAGAGAACACAAAGAAATTACATTCTTTGTGATCTTTGCGATCTTTGTGGTTAATCAATTGAACGGCGGCGGTTGACGGGATTGTCGAGCAGGCGCACGGGACGGAAGCGATAAGCGATCAGATAGCGCATCGCGATGAAGAAGTCGCGCCAGCCGATTTTTTTTCCTTCCTCGAAGGTGCGCGCGCGATAGGAAACGGGCGTCTCGATGATGCGCTCGCCCATGCGCAGGACCATGGCCGTGACTTCCGGGCAAAACTCGAACCGGCGGCATTCGAGCGGCAGGCGGCAGATCAATTCCGCGCGCAGCGCCTTATACGCGGTCGCTTCGTCCGTGATCCGGCTGCCATAAAGCAGTGCGGCGGTCCATGCCAGAATTTTATTCGCCACGCGGTTGGGCAGCCGCATTCCGGTGATCTTCCCGAGGAAGCGCGATCCATAAGCCACGCGCGTTTTGCCTTCGAGAATGGGCTGAATGACGCCGGGGATTTCGGACGGATCGTATTCGAGATCGGCGTCCTGGATGATGACGATGTCGCCGGAAACGGCGGTCAGGCCGGTGCGAATGGCCGCGCCTTTTCCCTGGTTTTTTTCATGATAAAGAACGATGGTGTCCGGTTTGGATTCCTCGCGCTTGAGAATGTCGCGCGTGCCGTCCGACGAGGCGTCATCCACCAGGATCAGCTCCTTGGCCACGGGAACCGCGCGCACGCCCCGCAGGACGGCTTCGATCAGCTCGGCTTCGTTGAAGATGGGGATGATAATCGAGAGTTTCATGCGCGCGCCGTGGCCTTCCTTTCGCGCCGGATGCGATGCAGTTCCAGCGCCGCCCAAACCGCTGTCAAAATCGCGGCGGGCATGGCCGGCTCTTGATAGCGGGCCAGCGTGATGGGGCCGACCAGGAAAACATAATAATAAAAGAACGCGAGGAAAGCGAGGAATTCGCGCCATCGCCGGCGCCAGAGGAGCAGCGCGCAGCCGACGGCATCCAGCGCGAGAATGATTCCATGCAGGACGATCCAGGGAACGCAGATCGCTAGCAGGCCCCACCGTCCTTGGAGATAATGCCGCGCGGCGGCGATCAATCCTTGCCGCCCGAGAACGTCCAGCGTTCCCCGTTCGCCGCTCGTGGCGCCCGCCAGTTCGAGCAGGGCGTTGATATTGGGAAGCAGCGCCCAGGGCTTGAGATGAACCTTCGCATAAAGGAACGGATGCTCGCGTATTTTTTCTTTCGCCAGCTGGTTGAGATACGCCGATCGGGCGCTCATCGAACCGAATCGCTTGGGATCGGCGTCGAAGAATTTTTGCATCTCCGCCTGCCATTGTTCGCGGATCGTTGGCGCGCTGACGCCGGTTCGCGCCGATTCCATCGCGGCGACGTTATAGAAGTATAGCGTGAAGCCGCCGATGGTTGTCAGGGTGAATCCCTCGCCGACGGCGCGATTGCGGGCCATCCAGGGCGTCAGGCAAAGAACAAAGATCGCGGCGCCGCCCACCGCCGCCATCGCACGGCGCCGCCATGTCTGTTTGCCATCCACGATCAACAGCACAATTTGCGGAACGATCCACAGCATCCCGACCGGCCGGACGAGAACCATCAGCGCCAGCCACGCCGAGGCCGCCCAAACCCACCGGAGCTCGCGGCGCCTGAGATACAGCGCCCACAGCGCAATCTGTCCGATCACCAGGAATGCATACAAACCGTCGGAGAGGAAATACATGCAGTTGACGATTCCCGACAGGTTCGCCGCCGCCGCCAATCCGGCGAGCCATCCGCCCGCCCGCCCCCACCAACCGCGCGCAACGGCGTAGAGCAACGAACATCCCGCGGTGCCGACCAGGCACTGGAAAAAAATCACGAAGGAAATCGTCGGAGGAAAGACCAGAAAAATCAGCATCACAAAAACAGGATAGCCCGGCGTGCGAAATGTTTCCGGGAGGAACGGGGGATTGACCGACCGCGAGAACTCCGCGTGGCGCGCCAGGTTGAGCGCGGGATAATAATAGGACTCCCAATCGGGCGTCTGAAAGCGTTCAGGATGGGGGAGGGCAATTGCGAACAGAGTTAAGCGCAGCGCCGCCGCGATAATGAATATCACCGCCGCGTCTTTCAGCCAGGTTCGACTCGCGCTGTGCTTATCATCCATTATGATTCAGCTTCATGGCTTCTGCAGTTCATAAACCACCATCGCGCGGTAGGGGTTCGCGATTATGGCGACCGCCTTATAACCCAGGACGCTTTTATCCTGGTCGGGAATCTGCGGCGCTCCCATCATCTTATGAAACAAGACCAGCGAGTAACCCAATTGCCGGGCGCGCGTCAGCGCGATATTCAACGCCTTGCGATAAGGCGTATTGAAAGGTATCTTTACCGTCTCGGCCACCTTGACGGCGGGATAATTCGCCTTGTTGAAATATGCAGTCAGGCACGTGTCATAAGGAGCGCCCGCGATCAAGACCATCGTGTTCGGGCGGTTCTTTTTCAGCCATTCAACCGATTGCGAATAGGGGAAAAAGACTTCCGAATCTGTGGTGTTCGACGGCCAGCTCGACATCTTATCTCCAGCGAACGTCACCGGCGAATAGGCGATGCTCAGAACGAAGCAGGCCGCGATCGCCGTGGCGCCCGCCACTTTCAGGGGGACATCGGCGCGAGCGAGCCATGACAGAAATTCCATCATGAGCACGATCACCGCGGGAAGCAGCATGAGATGAAAGCGAGCCAGGTCCGCATATTCGCCCGTTTCCAGGAAATGAAACATGAACTGCACGATTCCCAGCGACAGGAGCAGCGCCATTTTCAGGTAACGCCGGCGCCATAATCCGACGAGCAATCCGCCCAAGGCCAGCGGCGCCAGGCCGGCAAACTGCGCGCATAAATGCGCGGTCACTATTTTCCAGAGAGGCCAGTACCAGAGATTGGAAATGGTGAGGTGGTAGCCGCGCGTGGCCGAGAAAAATACGCGGAAGACCATGTAAACGCCCAACGGCACGCCGAGGCAAAAAGCTGCCATGAGTTCCTGGAGCGCCATCTGCGCGCTCCATTGGCGCCGGCGCGTGATCAGGATGGCGCGAACGAGCAGCCGCAGTCCGATAACGCCGGCCACGATGCCGAAAAGCGAATCTTTGAGAAAAAAGGCAGCGAGCAAGGCGTACCAAGCCGGGCGCCGGCGGATGTCTTGGAATTCCCCGGCGATAATATCTTCGATATAATAAAAGGCGACCGTCAGCAGCGCGACCGCCGGCATTTCGAGATAAAGCGCGGCCGCGTAAAATCGCACGTTCGGCGCCAGAATAACCAGAAGCGCGCCAACCATCCCCACGATCCAGGAAGCGCCCTGAAGCGACAGCGAGCGAAACATGAACCAGGCGATCGCGAAAACTGAAACCAGCGGGAGCAGGCGGAACGTTCCTTCATCCAATGGATACTGGTTTCCGGAAATTCCGATTAGCTGAAACCAGCAGGAAATAAAAGGATACCGGTTGATGTAGTCGTTCAGCGCCTCGCGGTTATTGAAACCGGAATACAAAATGAGCAATGTTCCCGCCACGGCAAAGATCAGCAGTTTTATCGGTCCTGCCAGGCGCCGCGGCCAGAAAACAAAGACGCCGGCGATGGCGGCAAAAAACAGAGCATAAGGCGCCATGTCGCCCATAACCAGCGGCGTCAGGATGTTTTTCAGGATGCTGACGCGCGAGATATGAAATATCTCATCGCCGCCGGCGGGGATATCGCCATAGAGCGCGCCGCCATTGATCAGCAGCGTCAAGAACGCCAAAGCGGCCGGCGCGCCCCATGTCAGCCACATTGCCGCCCGCTTCCTTGCCACCGGCGTGAGACTCGCGCCGCCAACATCGGAGACGGGCGCCACGGGGGATATTTCGCCTGCCGCCAGCCACGTCCAGAGCGCGCCCGCGCCCAACAAGACGATGATGGTTGAGAATCGAGCGGGAAAAGCGCCGATCAACTTCGCCAGATCATGCCGTTCGGCGCCGGCGGGAATGAGCCAGTAGGGCGCAAATAAATATGCCAGAATGAACAGGCTTCCCAGCGCCACCATTCCCTGCGAGCGCGTCAAGCCCGCGATCTGCTTCAGCGAAATCAACAAAACGCATGCGAGCAAGACTTTGGCCCAGGGCCAGGGAACCGCGAGCAAAAGGACAAGGATTGGAATCCATGCCAGCTGGTAGTAGCGCTCGAAGCCGCTTGCGCCTCCGCTGGAGGAGCCGTCTCGGGAGAGCGCCGTCTCCCGCGAGAGCGGTTGCAGCGGTCTTTGCGCCGATTCTTTTTTATGTTTGCGAGCCATAGATTCGATTCCCCGGCGAAAGATTATGTTATCCGATCTTCATACGGCAAACCATTTTTTGGCGGACAAAATAGGCGAGGCGCCATTAAGAATTCCGGGCGCGCATAATCTATGGAAGAGGATCTCAAGTGAAAAGACTCATGCGGATAGGAACAGCGCCAGCATTTGGAGTGCGGTT
>JAPLSP010000412.1:5700-13437 GCA_026398575.1 Candidatus Sumerlaeota bacterium
GCTGCCGCTTTAGCTTCCATGATCTCTAAGATTGGCGTAGCTAAAGCGGCAGCAAGCAACCGCACTCCAAATGCTGGCGCCGCTTCCGACTGCATTCTTTTCATCCCTTAGGCAAAAATGCGTGATCATAGTTCTGAGTCGGAGCGCTATGCGCCCTGATGCTTTCGGATTCATTGCTTGACAGAAGGCTTGCGCACGCGTTCTTTTATCCGCTCAGCGCAATAGGCCGCTTGTGGCGCCGCAGAATGAAGAAACAAAGAAAGCGAATATGCGCCGTTTTAAATATTGGATCATACTGACGTTTCTCTGCCCGCTGCTCGTTTGGATCATCAAGGGCTACCGGTTCCTCATCCGCTTCCGGTGCCAGGACGTGGCGAAAGGCTTGGATCAGCGCAAGCGCGCGGCGGGCATATACGTTGTGTTTCATTCCAAGCTGCTCTATGCGGCGTGGATGCTCATGGTGGCCAAGCGCTATCGCGCGCCGGCGACGATCGAACTCAGTCCCAGCCGCGACGGTGAAATCGCGGCGCGCATCCTGACGGGACTGGGCTTTCGCGTGGTTCGCGGCTCGGGCAAGCGCAAACATTTTTCGGCGGCCAAGAACGTCATGAATGAGCTGGAAAGCGGCCATTGGGTCGGCGTGGCTTTGGACGGTCCGCGCGGACCGCGAGGCAAAATCAGCTCGGCGGTCCTGCACTACGCGCAAAAGACCGGCTGTCCGCTGGTGCCGATTGATGGCCGCGCCCGCAGCGAGTGGCGTCTGCCAACCTGGGATCGGTTCCGCATCCCCAAGCCCTTCAGCCGCGCAGAAGGAATCGTCCATGACGCCATCTTCATCCCCTCCGACGCCGACGAGGCAGCGCTCGAATCCGTCAAGACCCGCCTGCGTGAGCTGATGGAAGAACCGATGGATGAAAAGCGGGATTCGGGACTCGGGGCTCGGGATTCGAAGCGCAGACAGGATCATTAGGAGCTCGGGGTAATAGATTCGGAGTTTATATAACAGGCAGAATCATTGAGGGCAGAATCATTATGATTCTGCCCTCAATGATTCTGCCTGTGGTGTTTCTAATGAACTACTCTTTGCTCAGAGAATGTTGAACTCTGAACTGTGAACTGTGAACATCAGGGTTATTTTTGTCCCCAATGGATGGCGGCTATGCCGAAGGTTTGGAGCTCGAAGCGGACTTGGGTTAGTCCGGCGCGTTCCATCAGGGCGGTGAGCTGAGGGGGGGAAGGGAATTCCGCGACGGAAGCGGGGAGGTAGCCGTATTCTTTCGAGCCTGTGCCGATCCTGGCCACGGCGGGCAATAGCCGCTTGAAGTAAAAAAGATACAAGGCGCGAATGATCGGGTTCGGCGGCGTTGTGAATTCGAGGACCAAAACGCGTCCGCCGGGCCGGACGACGCGAACCATCTCGCGCAGCGCGGCGTCACGATCCGCCACGTTTCTCAATCCAAAAGCCACCGTCGCCAGATCGAAGTAATTGTCCGCAAACGGCAGCGCGACAGAGTCGGCTGCGGCGACAAAGCAGGATGGGGATCTCGGGCCGGCTTTGAATAAATGACTCCGGAATTTCGCCTTTGCGATCCGGAGCATAGGCTCGGCGAAATCGCAGCCGATCACCTTGCCGTATAAGTTCATCCTGCGCGCGCACGCCAGTGCCATGTCGCCCGTTCCGCCGCAGCAGTCCAGGACGCGGCGTGTTTCGGACTGCACGCCAATGCGCGCCGCGCGCCGCCGCCAGAGGCGATCCACATTCATGCTGAGCAAATGGTTGCCAAAATCATATCGCGGCGCAATGCGCGAAAACATATCCCGAATTTTTATGGCATCCCGATTTTCTGCATTCTGATATGCAGCATCGCGATTTCCAGCGTCGCGATTTGCGGCGCCATGATCCCCCATATTGCAATCTCCTGCCACGCCTTTTTCAGCGACGCGTTGCGAATTCGATTTTCCGGGATCGGCATTCATGCGGCAGGCTCGATTGCGCGGGCGGATGGGGAAAGATGAAAGTGGCGCGAAAGGCGCGTCTGGAGCAGGTTTTCGCGGGTCAGAATCGTGGGATACCGGCACGCCATATTTTCGTTCGTGATCGGTCCTTTGGACTTGGGCTCGATGGCTTTGAGCAGCCGTTTCGCTTCGGAGATGCCGTCGAAGTCCTGCTTCAGGTCCAGGGCGCGATCGAGATACGTACGGGCGTCGCCATGGCGGTTCTTCAGGGCGGCAAACAGCGCGCCGATGTGATAATAGATTTCGGCGCTGGGCGGCCGCGTCAACGCGGCGGCTTCCAGCAGGTCCATCAGCGCTTCCTGGAGCAGGCCCTTCTTGAAATAAATCCAGCCGCGCGTGTCCATGATTGCCGGGTCTTTGAGCAGGCCGAGCGCTTCATTGGCATAAGCCAGCGCCTCGTCCAGCCTGGCGTCGAGAATCGCAAAGAGCCATGCGGCTTGGTTGAGAGCCTGGGCGGCGCTGATTTCCTCGGCATGAATTTCGGCTTCATGATTTTCCAACTGATAGTTAAGCCAGGATTTCCCGGCGTCTTTGCCGCGCAGTTGGGCGGCGATGGCGAGGGCGGCGCGCGCTTTTGCCACGAAGCGAACCGCCGATGCGTCCCGGATGGACGCGCTTTCACTCGTCTGCCCCAGTTCTTTCAACATCAGCGCAAGGTTCATCTGGGCCATTTCCGCATAGAGGAGGCTGTCCTCTTCCGTGCTTTCCATGGACTGTGCGACAACCGTCTGTGATGAGGCTGTGGCTGCATTGAGCAAGGCTTCGATGCGCGGGACGGAGGAGGAGGTGGACACTGTGGACGCGATGGATGAAGTGGAGGGGATAGAGGAAAGGGATAAGGCGGATGATGTCGTGGCGCTGATGCTAATTTGCGCGGCAGCGGTTGTCTTGCGATCGGCGGCAAGAATTGCGGTGGACACGCGGAAATCGGCTTCGGCCCGCGTCAGATTCCCGGCCCGCCAATTGAGGACTCCGCTATGATAGCGCGCTTGTGGATCGTTGGGCTTCCTTTCCAGCGCCATTCGGATTTGGCCGCTCGCCCGGCTGTATTCGCAATTTTGAATCAGCAGCTGCGCATACTGCCGCCGCCAGCGAAATCCTTCGTCGGACGCCGGCGCTTTCAGCAAATCCTCGCCGGCTGCGGCCATTTTTTTCTCAGCCCATGCAAGCGCCAGATCGCTGCGCCCCCATTGGTTCAGATTCAGGATGACGATTTGATTATACTCATGGATGGTCTTGATGGGGCGGGCGGACGCGATCAGGCAGATAACGCAGGCGGCGATCAAGGCATACAAGGCGTTATGACTGATCATGCGCAGGCGCGGGTCGGGTTTGGGATTGGCGGAAACAAAGAAATAGAGCCCCAATACAAAGCCTGCGCCCAAGCCTCCCAAAAGCGCCAGGCCTCTGATGAAGGGAACCACGCTCATCAGAGTCAGCAAAACCATCCACAAGACCAAATGCCGGGGGCCGCTGGCTTGCAGGAAATTCTTCAAGGCGCCGCGCTCGGCCCATTCATTTGCCAGGATCGCGCCAAACAGCCCGAAAATAGCGCCGGAAGCGCCGACCGCCGGCTCTAATCCGAGTTCCGGATCGCCCGTGGTCAGCGCCAAGGCCACGAAAGCGCCGTAAACGAACAGATTGCCCGCCACGCCCGAACCCAGATAGAGCATCAGAAAGCGCCATCCCCCCAGGCGGCTTTCGAGCCAATTCGCGAAATAGAGCATCGCCATCATGTTGAAGATCAGATGAAAAATCCCCACGTGGAGAAAGAGCGACGCCACCAGCCGCCCGTATTCTCCGGCTTCCATCAGGTAGCCCGCGAACGCGCCGGACTGGATCAATGCGGCCCCCATGTCGAGCCCCAGCGCATGCTGAAGGACGGTTTGCCAGAGATGATGCGGATCCACGTTTGCCGCCACGCTGAGAGCCAGCGCGATGGAGCTGGCAATGACCAAGATCATGCCGACGCGCAGGCGGGGATTGAGCCAGCTGATCCTGTCCGGCTCTTTGTCGCGAAGTTTGCCGCCGTTGCCTTTATGCCAGGGGATTGGCTTGGTTTCCGGTTCGTTCATTCGTTAAGCCTTTTTAGTTTGTATTCTCAAGACAGCCCGTGCGCCGGCGATCCAGGCCGCGCTCAGCAGCAGGAAATACCACGGCCCTCGCAACGCATAAGGCGTCGCCCGGTTCCATGCCGCCCGTCCGTCGAAGAACGCGGGCCAGGAACGGGTGAAGACCGGGCTGTTGAGAAGGAATTTGCTATGATAAAAATCAACGTGGAACAAGGTTTGCATCGGAAATCCCGTAACCGGTTGCGGGTCCACCATCGCCGGCACGCCCACCAGCCAGATCGAAGCCGCGAGCGCCAGCGCCATCAAGCACGCCCACCCGCGTCCCCACTGCAAGATCCAAAGCAGAGGCGGGATGAGAAAAGGCAGGGCAGGGATCAAATGCCTTGGCCCCATGGCCGCTCCGCCCCACCACATATAATAAGAAGCGTTGAACCACAGATAGCCGATAAAGATCGCTCCGCAAAGAATCGCGTCTGCAAGGAAAATCCGATTTTGGGCGCCGGTTGCTCCTTCATGCCGCACGCCGTCGGCGATCATCCGCCCCAAGCCGATCAAAGAAAAGGCTAAAAACGGCGACAAGACGAAAAGCCCGCGATAAGGATGAATGGTAATATAATAAAGGATCGGCAGCCTGAACTGCGCAATCCCCTGCAGGCCTTCTCCCATTCCTTTCTGGAAAACCGGATTCTCGAGGTATTTATAAGGCACGCAGATTTCGCCAAAACAGATCAAGGTATAGACGGCGAAAGGCAGGAGCGCGATGGCCGCCGCCAGCCAGAAAACCACTACCGCCCATCGCGGCCGCGCGTGCCAGAAAACATAGCCTGACAGCGCCAGAGCGACAATGCCCACCGTGTATTCGCAGAGCAGCGATGCGCCCAGACACAAGCCGGGCGCGATCAGCGCGCGCGGCGTCAGGCGCTGCTCCAATCGCGCGCGCAAGAGCAGGTTATAAGCGAACAGGCAAAAACATACAGCGGGAAGATAGGAATAAAACAGCGAAGAATAGCCCCAGAGCAGCGTCCCGAAGCTCATGGCGATGGTCAGGATAAGCGCCTCGGCGATGCGCGCGCCAAACGCCAGCAAAAGGCTCATCATTGCCGTGGCCGCCAACGCCGCGCAGACGCTGACGGAAAAAACCGTCGTCACATAGCGCGCCAATTCGAGCGGCGGCTGCGTTCCCAATATATGCGCGATCCATCGGATGGCCGCATACGGCGGCACGCCCAGCAGTGAGACGCCGATAATTTTGTCGCTGTAATAATGGCCGTTTTTCAGGGCGCGATCCTCAGTCTCGCAGCCGCCTTCCGGGGTGTTCACGTATCCATCCACCATGAAAGAGCCTTTTTCGACGATGGCGCGAGTCAAGGCAAAGCGGCTGTTGACGTTCCATCCAGGTTTTTCATAGTTGACCCCGGCAAAGGTGAGCCAGAAAACCCCGAAGACAACAGCGCCGCGCCGCAGCCCCAAACGCGTGAGACGCAGGGCAGGGGCGGAATCGGATATGGAGGGTGATTCGGTCATTATATCGGCGCAGATTTAGTGCTCTGGGCTGTAATTTGAGAGCGACATTTTTGCCTCAGGGCGAATGCAATGCGGTCGGAAACAGCGCCAGCTTTTGGAGTGCGGTTGCTTGCTGCCGCCTGGCGTATCCGCATTAAAACCCTCAAGCGCCTGATGATCTCCAGTTGGCGCCGGGCTGTCAAGCAGGCTGGGGGAGGCGCTGAAAGCGAGTGGCGTTCAATGATGAATGCGGCGTTTTTTTCCACGCAGGCGCGTCAATCGCCCGGCAGAACTTGCCGTTTTTTGACGGTATGCCTTAAGTTTTTGCTCTGTTTTTTTCTTATAAGATATATAGTTTATCCGTGTTTATAATATTGAAAAATCAATACTTGGAATAGAAAAACTCAACCTGTTTCTTGGGGATTTTCGAGCGGAAGCGCGATTGGAACGCGCTTTGCATTTAGCATTGCAGGGCATGGCGGAGATTCAATGATTTAATCTGCTGGCTCATGGAAAGCGTATCCCATCGCGCTATGCGGTCTCATCGCGAATACATGCCTCCGCAGACGCGCGCAGCTTTCCGGTCATCATAGCATGATTGGCCACGGAGGCCAATACAACAACGACAAGGAGTGGTCTTATGGCGCTGATAGTCAATAACAACATTTCCAGCATGAATGCGCAGCATAATCTGCAGCGGAGCGGCGATGGTCTGGCCAGGGCGATGGAGCGCCTGTCATCGGGACAGCGGATCAATCGCGCGGGAGACGATGCGGCAGGATTGGCAATTTCCGAGTCGCTTCGTTCGCAAATTCGCGGAATGACCACCGCCATCCGAAACGCCAACGACGGCATCTCGCTGGTCAATACGGCTGAAGGCGCCATCCAGGAAGTCTCGAACATGTTACAGCGCATCCGCGAGCTGGCGATCCAGGCGGGCAATGATACCAATTCGGCTGAAAACCGCCGGGCGCTCCAGCTGGAAGTGGACCAGCTGACCGATGAGTTGACGCGTATCTCCACGACGGCGCAATTCAATGGGCGCAATCTGTTCGATGGTTCCTTCTCCAATATGAAGCTGCAGATTGGCACGCTGGCCAATCAGACGCTGGATATCCGTATTCAGGATTTACGCGCGGAAAAGCTTGGGGCTATTGCTTTGAAAACCAGCAATGCGCCGACGGCCGCATTGATCGCGAATGATCTCATTATCAACGGAACGGACATCGGCGCCACATCCGCCGACGGCGTTTCCTTCCAGAATGGAACCTTCAGTTCGATCGCGATGGTCAATGCGATCAATGCCAAAACCTCCCAAACGCAAGTCACGGCGAAGGTCCTGGCCAATACCAAGACGGGCGCGGGCGCCATCGGGGCGGTCAATATTGACGGTACGACCAATAGCATGCTCATCAACGGCGTTGCGATCGCCGCCACCAACGTGCAGGCCAATGACGCCGACGGCGCTCTGGCCAAGGCCATCAACGCCATTTCCAACACAACGGGGGTAACCGCGTCGGTTGATTCGGCGGGCGTCATGACCCTTACCGCCGAAGACGGGCGCAACATCACCTTGACGTTGACGGGTGTCGCCGCTCTGAACCTGGGCGGCAATGGCACGGCGACTACGACGGGCGAATATGAGATCGCCTCCAACGACACGATCAGTATTTCGGGCAATTCTCCGGGTGACGCCGGATTTGCCTCGCAGACGGTCAGCGTTGATTATAATACCGCCATCAATACCGTGGACATCACCACGCATGACGGCGCCAATGAAGCCATTACCATTGTGGATTACGCGATGGAGCAAATCCTTCGCAACCGCGCGGCGCTCGGGGCCATTACCAACCGGTTGGAAATGACGGTCTCCAATCTGCAAACCGTCCAGGAGAATCTGAGCGCCTCGGATTCGCGCATTCGCGACGCCGATTTCGCTTATGAGACCGCTCAGATGGCCAAGAATCAAATTCTTCAGCAGGCCGGCACGGCCATCCTGGCGCAGGCCAACCTGATCCCGCAAGCCGCCCTCCAGCTTCTGAAGGGATAGCGGGCATCTTCGGTCAAAACGTATTTTTGCATAAGCGACGAAAGCAATGCATTCGGAAGCGGCGCCAGCTTTTGGAGTAAGGTGGCTTGCCGCCTT
>JAPLSP010000681.1 GCA_026398575.1 Candidatus Sumerlaeota bacterium
CCAGTGGCGCTCCCAGTGGCACTCCCAATGGCGCTCCCAGTGGATTCCGTCTTGCGTTCGATGCGCCGGAGCGCATAAATTCAAGCGTTGGCAATTTTGCACAGGGGGGCGCCAAGATGAAGGTTGTGGCATTCAATGGCAGCGCGCGGCGCGACGGCAATACCGCGATCCTGGTCAAGCATGTTTTTGAGGAACTCGAAAAGGAAGGCATCGAAACGGAAATGGTCCAGATGTCGGGACAGGCGATTCGCGGATGCATGGCCTGTTATCAGTGTTTCAAGAACAAGGATAATTTTTGCGCGGTGATAAACGACTCCGTGAATGACTATATCAAGAAAATGCTGGCCGCCGACGGGATCATTCTGGCCTCGCCCACCTATTTCGCAGACGTGACGGCGGAGATGAAGGCGTTGATTGACCGCGCGGGCATGACGGCCAAGGCCAACGCCGACATGTTCCGGCGCAAGGTCGGGGCCGCGGTCGTCGCGGTGAGGCGCGGGGGCGAAATCCACGCCTTCGATACGATCAATCATTTTTTCCTCATCAGCCAGATGATCGTCCCCGGCTCCTGTTACTGGAACATGGGCTTCGGGCGCGAAAAGGGCGAAGTGGAAAAAGACGAGGAAGGCCTGCGAACCATGCGGATATTGGGGCAGAACATGGCCTGGCTGATGAAGAAGACCAACGCCTAGCGCGGCAAGCCGCAACTAAATGTAAAATGAAAAATGAGAAATGAGAAATGTAAAATAACAACCCATCCCGGAAACAGGATTACGCAGCCCTGCGTCTTATGCCTGCCGCGCGCGAATTCATTTTCAATTTCTCATTTTACATTTTACATTGATAACAATGCCATAAGGTGGCCGAGGCTGCATCCCAAAAGATCTACGCAAAATGCAGAGAACATTTAATCCTAAAACTTTAAGCGCCAACACGAACAACTATTAATGTTTTCTGGAGTTCCGCCGATGTCCACCTCGTCCACGCCGTCCACCCCGTCCATGCCCCCAAACACGCCCGCTCCCCCCAAACCATCTTCTCCCCCTCCGCCCAGTCCGATTGCCGAGATTCTGGCGTCCGGCGTCAATTTGCCTCCCTTGTCCGCTGTGAGCGCCGAACTGCTGAGCGTCGGGCGGCAGCCCATTGAAAAAATCGAAATCAAGCGCGTCACGGAATTGATCGAGCGCGATCCGAGTCTGGCGGCCAAAATCCTGCGTATGGCCAATTCGCCTTATTTCGGCGCCATCGGAGAAGTGACCGGTCTGCGCCAGGCCATTGTTCTCATCGGCCTCATGGAAACCCTCAGCACGCTTCATTTCTATATCCTGATGAAAACGATGCCGCGCTTTCCCGCTGTCGAGGGCTTCAGCCCGGATAACTACTGGACGCATTCGTGGGCGTGCGCGATCGCGGCGCGGATGCTCGGGCGGCCGCAGTTGCTGATCCGCTCGCTGCCGGGGGAACTGTATCTGGCCGGCTTGCTGCACGGCATCGGCAAGATCACGCTGGCGATGAAACGCAAGGAGCAGTTCGCGCAATGCCTGGCGCTGGCGCGTGAAAAAAGCATTCCGCTGCATCAGGCGGAGAGAGACTTCTTGGGCTTTACGGACGCCGCCCTGGGCGCCCGCATGCTTCAAGCCTGGAATATCCCCGTCCACATCCGCGCCGCCGTGGAGTTTTGCGTCGCGCCCGCGTATGCTCCCGAGCCCTATCGCGAAATCGCAGCTGTGACGCAAATGGCGCGCTTGATGGTTCATCACCTGAAGATCGGATCGTCCGGCAGTCCCTGTGAGGCGGATTGGGCAGATTCCTGGTTAGCCACACAAAGCGCCTCGCCGCTGTCGAATCCAAAGACGCGCGCTGAGGCGATGGAGGAGATCGGGGAAACGCTCCGCAAAAAGGCCAGGTTGCTGGGCGCCATGGACGTGGGACTGGGCGACGCTCCGGAAAGCCGCAAGGCAGACGCCCCGCAAACCGCCGGCTCTCAGAAATCCATTCTGCCCGGCGCCTTTCAACCCGGCGCCCTCAAGCCTGCCGCCTCGGAAACCCGCGGCGATTTCTTCAGCCAGATGGCCGCATTCATTCGAGGAATTTTCATCCGGAAATAAGCCCAAGACAATCCGGTTGACGGAATCGCGCAGGGCGATACAAACTAATCCGGCTTTATGAGAATGCCGGCGGAAGCTTCGGCATCCATCCTATCAGGCGGGAAATGCATCCTCATCCAGGGTGACGCGGTCATGCCTCAGTTGCACGCCATTGCAGGGCCCGACGTGGGACGACGCTGGAACTTTTCGGAAGATAAGGGCATGATGATCGGGCGCGATCCGGCGGCGTGCGACGTCATCCTGACGGATGGCCGCATTTCGCGCCGCCATTGCCAGATCAAGTACGTCGCCGGATTCTTCGTCATCACCAACCTGTCGCATACCAACGGCACGCTGGTCAACCAGCAGCAGATCGAAGAGAAGTCGCTGGAAGACCGGGACGTCATCGAGATCGGCGGCACGAGCCTGCGATTCAATTGGGAGGAATTATCTTCGCGTCCGGCGTTCCAGCCGGGCCAGGCCGCCACGATCAAGGCGCCCCTGCCGCGCAATGCCCCGGCGGCGGCGCGCGGCCCGGCGGAAGCCGTCGCGCCGCCGCCGCCGCGTCTGGCGGACCCCTCGCAATCCATCATCTTCTATGGCGACGCGGAGGCCGCCGTCTCGAACGAGCAAATCAACCTGACCTATAGCCAGACGTCGTTCGACATCAGCGCCATCAGCGAGGAAGTGAATCTCGCCGATCAGCTGAAGTCCTATGAGCGCCGTTTCGAGATTGTCCGCGACGTTGTCAATTCCGTCGTTACGGAACTGGATTTGGATAAAATATTCGATCGCATTCTGGTCCAGGTTTTCAACTTCGTCAACGCCGAGCGCGGCTGCGTCCTGATCGCCGAGCCCAAGACCGGCCGCCTCGTTCCGCGCGCGATCCTTCCGCGCATGACCGAAAGCCTGCCCATCAGCCGCACGATCTGCGACATTGTCATGCGCGACGGGGTGGCGATCCTTTCGACCGACGCGATGTCGGACAAGCGCTTTGCGCAGCAGGAAAGCATCATCATGCAGGGGATTCGCTCGGTGATGTCGGCGCCCATCATCTTCCAGGACAAGCCCCTCGGGATACTGTCGGTGGACAACCGCACGACGGCCAAGGCGTTCACGCGCAAGGACCTCGAGACGCTTTCGATCATCGCCAATCTGGCCGCCACCGCCATCCACAACGCGCACATGGTCCGCGAGCAGATCCGCATGGAAACAACGCGCCAGGAATTCGCGCGATTCCTGCCGCCGGCCCTCGTGCGGCAGGTCGTCGAAGACGGGCGCGAGCTGCGGCTGGGCGGCGAAAAAGCCGACGTGACGGTGCTCTTCACCGACATCCGCGCCTTCACGCCGATGTGCGCCAACCGCCCGCCCGAGGAGATCGTGCGGCTGCTGAACGTTTATTGCAGCGAGCTGACCGAATGCATTTTCCGCCATCGCGGCACGCTGGATAAATACGTCGGCGACGGCATCATGGCCGTCTTCGGATGTCCCGAGCCTTATCCCCACCATGCGGCGCGCGCGGCGCGATGCGCGCTGGACATGCGGCGGATATTGCAGAAGCACGACGTCCTGAGCCAGATCAAGGTCGGCATCGCGCTGCACCGGGGCGCAGCCATTCACGGCTTCGTCGGATCGAAGCAGCGCATCCAATACACCGTCATCGGCGACACGGTCAACATCGCGTCGCGTTTGTGCGACATCGCCAAGGGCGATCAAATCCTCATTTCCCAAACGATCCTTCAAGACTTGGCGCCCTACCTGCAAACCCGCCCCATGCCGCCGGTGGCCATCAAAGGCAAGACCGAGCCGATCGTCTGCCATGAACTGCTGGATCTGACGGAAGCGGGGCGGGCGTTCAATCCGTGGGACTAAGGATTGCGGATTACGGATTGCGGATTGGGGACGGCAAATTCGATTTTTGCCTTGTCAGTTGGCGTCGGAAAATAGGCGCTAATCTTGGACACGAAACTGACGGAATGCTTTTTCTGTGCCCAAAAATAGGTGTTGCGTTTGGGCACTAAATTGACAGAGTGCTATTTCTGTGACCAAAAACAGGTGTTGAGTTTGGGCACGAAAATGACATAATGCTTTTTCCGTGCCCCAAAATAGGAGTTGATCTTGGGCACGAAAATGACGTATGCTATTTTTCGTGCCCGATATTTGGCCGATTGCGCGGGCACGAAATTGACGCGCTACGGAGATCCGGACCATGTTCATCGGGCGCGAAGATCATCTGAATGACCTGAATCAACTGATGCGCAAACGATGCGCCTCGCTGGTCACGTGCCGGGGAAGGCGCCGCATCGGAAAAAGCACGCTGATCCGCGAGTTCGGCAAGCGCGCGGCCCGCTTCCTCGCTTTCGAGGGGTTGCCGCCACGGACAGGGCTGTCAAACCAGGATCAACTGCAAGCATTCAGCCGGCAACTGGCGCAACAAACAGACCTGCCGGCCTTGAAGCTGGACAACTGGCCACAGGCGTTTCAGTTGCTCGCGAGCGCGATTCGAAATGAATGGACCGTCATCCTGCTGGATGAAATCTCATGGTTGGGTGGATTCGACCCGGATTTCTGCGGTCATCTCAAGACCGCCTGGGATAATGTTTTCAGGAAGCGCTCGAAGCTCATTCTCGTCCTGTGCGGGTCCGTGTCTTCCTGGATCAACGACAACATCCTCAACAACACCGGCTTTGCGGGCAGAGACTCATGGGATATCCTTCTGGATGAACTCCCGCTGCACGATTGCAATCAGTTCTGGGGCGCCGCAGGCGAACGCATGAGCGCGGACGAAAAGCTGACCGTGCTGTCCATCACCGGCGGCGTGCCGAAATACCTCGAGGAGATTGATCCCGGCGTTTCAGCCGATGAGAACATCCGCCGGTTGTGTTTCCGCCGGCAGGGCATTCTCTTCCGGGAATTCGAACAGATCTTCAGCGACGTTTTCGGCAAGCGAGCCACGAGCCACAGGGAGATTGTCACGGCGCTGGAGTACGGCAGCAAAACCGTTTCAGAGATCAGCGAGGCCATAGGCAAAGAGCGAAGCGGCCATCTCAGCGAAAACCTTCGGGACTTGGTTCTTGGTGGATTCCTTGCAAAGGATGTTGTGTTCGATCCCAAAACAGGACGCAATACCAGGATTGAGAAATACCGGCTCCGTGACAACTACTCGCGGTTCTATCTGAGATATATCGCCCCCCGGCGCGAAGGCGTCGAGAAGGGCCTGATGCGGGGGTTATCGCTCGACCAACTGCCGGAATGGCAAACCATCCTGGGTCTGCAGTTCGAGAATCTCATCCTCAACAACATCCAGCCACTTGCCCAGCTCATGCATCTGGCGCGCACGCCGCTGCTGGCCGCCGCGCCGTATGTGCAAAAAAAGACAGCGCGAAAGAAAGGCTGTCAGATTGACCTCCTCATACGGACAAAACACGCGCTTTATCTTGTGGAGGTTAAGCGCCGCAAATCCATCGAAGCCTCCGTGATCGAAGAGGTCAAAGAGAAGGCGTGCAATCTGCGCGCGGGCGCCGACCTGTCGGTCCGAACCGCTCTGGTTTATGAGGGGCGTCTCGATCCGAGGGTGGAAGAGGAGGGATACTTCGACTTCCTGATCCCCTTCTCTCGGCTATTGACATCGCGCCCATAAACCAGCGACGCCAAAACCCCTCCGCCGGTCATGACAATATCCTCGCCAACATAAATGAGAAGGCGCAGACTCTCTGGGATGAGAGAGTCTGCGCCAATTTTTTGGAGATGGAAATTGGAAGGTCTTGAGCTGCTTTGACGCGGGATGGAGCGCCCATGCGACAAGAGCTGAACTGACGATGTCGGACGCGTCGGACCGGTCGGACCAGTCAGACCCGTCGGACGCGACGCGTCTGACTGGGCTTGACCGTGAGAGGCTGAAGCCCCAAGTCAGTTTAGAACATCCCCAGCCACTTGCCGTGCAGTTTTTGGAAGTCGTACGAGAACCACTGCTCGTCTTTGATGACCAGGATCTTCTCGAAGTGGAAGACCTGGCCGGAGACGGGCAGCTGGACCTCGATGGGGGAAGCGCCTGCGGCGCTGACCTTGGCCGCCTGTTGAACGACCACCTGCTGCTGCAAGGCCTGCGCCTCGACGGCGGCGTTGACGGCCGGCGCCGCGGGGCCCACCTGGGTAAACGCATCCACTTTGCGCAACGAGCCCGCGAAGCCGCTGTATTCGCCTTCCTTGGGCACATACAGATCCACCATGAGGTGCGTAATGGGTTCGGACGAAAGCGGCAGCATCACTTTGGCATTGCCGCGGCCTTTGGGATCGGGCTTGGTTCCTTCCTCGACGTAAACGATTTCAACCGGGAACGCCGACAGGCCGCCCGTCCCTTGAGACCGCACGAGCGGCAGCAGGACGTGGCCGGCGGCGTCTTTGGCCGGTTGCGTGGCCTTGCCCGAAACCGTCGCGCTCCAGATTTACGCGCCTTCCGGCATCTTGAGGCGCAGGAATTGATTGCGGTTATTGCGCACGTTGTAGATGCCCTTGGTGATGCGGCGGCCATCCAGGGTCTGCATCACGGTGAAGTACGCGCTGTCAATCACCGTCAGCAGGATGGCGACATTTTCATGTTTGCCGATCTTCAGGCCGATCTTGAACGTCGGCATGACGTAGCGGTAGGCGAGCAGGATCGGCTGCGCCGTCATGCCGGGGATTTCGGGGGCGAGGTCTTTGACATCAATCGTATGCGCGGCTTCGGCCACGTCGCCGCCGATCTCGACGTTGGTCAGCGCCTCGACGCCGATCTGGCCTTTTTCGAGCTCGACGCCCGAAGCCGTGAGCACCGGAATGCTGACCTTCTCGCTAGCCGCCGGGAGCGCCGTCTCGTATTTCACGTCCACCACATAAGAGCCGATCACTTCCTTGGCCAGCGAGAGGTTGAGCTTGCCCGTTGCGGAGCGCCAATCGCGCATGTTCGGCGCCGTCACTTCCAGAATATTGACGCCTTCCGGAACGTTGAGCGTCAGCTGGCGCGTGGCGGTGTGGAGGATGTTGAAGGAGACCTGCGAATGTCCGAGGAGGATGCCGTCGGCCACCGAGATCAGCGTGCGCGTTTCGCTGAAAATCTTGGGCGGAACTTTTTCGACTTCGGGAATGGCGCGCTCCCACGTAACATTGACGCGCGAATCGGCGGGCAGCGCGGCCACGACGTGGGTCTTGTCGGCTTCCTGCTTGGATAGCTTCGACTGCGCGCCGGCGATCTTGACGTCCACGTTTTTCTCCGGAACCGTCACATCGAGGATGCACGTGCTCGCGGCGGGTTTGGTGAAGGAGAGCATGGAGGAGCCCATCGCTTCCGTGACCGCGACGGAGAACTCGATCGTGACGGTGATGGACTCGGCGTTTTTGGTGAGCAGGTTGTAGCTCTTGTTTTCCAGCTGGAGAAAGACGCCCGCCGGCAGCGTTGCGGTTTTCACGGCCACTTCGCCGGGAAGGACCATGATTTTCTTCCATCCCTTTTTCTCGAAGACGTCAATCTTATAGGTGGCTTTGAACATCGCGCCGTCGGCTTTCAGATTATCGCCAACGAACTCGACGGAATTGATCAGATACGGCACGGGCGCCGGCTCATCTTTTTCCGCTTCCTTTTTCTTGCGATCGGCTTCCTTGATGCTCCATTCGAGCAGCGTCTTGAATTCCTTCCACGGCAGCTTGAGCTCGGCGGTGTTGACGTCCTTGATTTCGATGCCGAACAGGTTCTTCACGTCCTGCCAGGGAATGACGAACTTGTCCTTGTCGGATTCGAGGCGCGCTTCGTCGAACTTCGAGATGGCCTTGAACTCTTTCCAGTCCATCACGACGCGGCTCTCGCCGGGCGCGGGCGCGGCAGCGCCGGGTTGCTGCGCCTGCGCGGCGGCGACCAGGGCCAATACCGCCACCGTCATCAGGCTTGCGATCACGCTCATTGCGCGGTTCCACATATTTGTCTTCCTCCTTGTAAAGAAGATTAGTTCCCTTGTTTGGAATATTCGTAACTCAGAATAATGTCCGGCGATTCGCCGGCAGTCAGAAATGTTTTTTCGAAGCGATAGGCCACGCCCACGGCAGGGAAGATTGCCTCAGGCAGTGGCGGCTCGGGCGCGACCAGTGTGACGGGGGCGGCGTCTTTTTCCTGCCATTCGCGGACGGCGCCGGCTTTCAGAATGGTGATGTAGCCGCCGTTATCCACCGCCAGATAGCGGTTGTTGGGCAGCTCGATCTGCGTTCCATCCACAATCAGGCCGTTACTGAACGCCGCCGACTGGCCGAGGCGGAATTGCTGCCCGACGACGGTGTTGGGCGTCCCGACGATCACTTCGCGCTTGTCCTGCCGCCCGATCGGGACTCCCTCCGGCGCCGGCAAATCGAAGGCGTCGGTTTGCTGGGCGGCCTGCGCGAGAGTTTGGTATTGCGCCTCGTCGAGCACGGCGTATTTCCTGCCGTTCGCCGTCTGAGCAGTGAAGAGCGGGGTCAGCAGTCCGGTTCCGCGAAGCGCGCCGCCATTCAGGTTCATGCCGGCGACGCTGACGACGCGGCCTTCGTTGGCGCGAAAATTGACCAGCGCCTCATTGAGCACGTCCGCGTTCGAATCCCAGTTCAAGGCGACGGCGGTCCCGTTGGTGAACTGCACCGCGTTATTGCCGCTGACATTCCTGCCCCAACTGTCGTTCCACTGCGTGAGAGGTTGGGTCGTGATGGCGTAGGAGTAGTTGCGGTTGAAAAATGTCTCGAGCATCCGCACGTCGTTGCCCGTCATCTGCTGGGCGATATCCGAGAGATCGCCGACGACAACTTCTTTCGCCTTCTTGCGGTTTTCGCGGACTTCGGCGATTTTTTTCTTGCCGGCCGCCAGGGTTTCTCTCAGGCGGCGCATCTCCACTGTGGCGCCGGTCCCGGATTGAATCGCGTCGCGATATACGTTGTCATAGGCCGCGGCATATTTTTCCAGATCGGTGATTTCTTTTTCCGCCGAGATATCATCGAAGGTGGCCAGGACGTCGTCGGCTGTCACGTAGCCCTGGGAAGAGAAATCCAGTTGCGATACAACCGCCTTGGCCTTTTCCTCCGTCTGGCGGATGCGTTCGCGCGCCTCGCGGGATTGCTTGGTCTCTTCGACCAGCGCCTGCTGTGCAGCAGCGGCGGCAAACTTTGCCTGCGGCTTGAGCGATTCCGGCTGATCCACTTGTTTGAGGAGATCCGTGGCTTTGGCCAATGCCGCCAGATTGCGATAATTAATAATCAGCAAATTGCGGTCATCAATGGGAACGACATCGTAATCGTCTTCGGGCTTCATCGGCGCAGTCACGGCCGGCGGAGCCGCCGCGGCTGCGGTCGCGACGGGAGAGTATTGCACTTCGATCCGCGCGGTTCCCTGCTGCGGACCGCTCGAATTGCCTTGCGTGAAGGTCACGGCGTATTCCCCGTTGGCGCCCTGGAAATATTCCGTGCGATAGATTTCGATCTGGCGGTCATAGCTATCCACGTCGGTCCGAACGATGAATTTTCCGCGCAAATCCTGAGGCGAGGCGGCGTCCAGACGGATCAGCTGAATCCTGAAATCGTGATTGGCCCAATCGGTCGGCTGCCGGCTGTTGGTATTGAGCGTCGTCCGCCACATGTCACCCGCGCGCCCGCCTGCCGCGCCCGTTCCACCTGCGCCTTTCATCTGGTTAATGCCGTCCGATACTTCCGAGGGCTTGACGTTCTTGATCATGAACGCCTTCTGTCCGCCGGTCTTTTCCACGACAGACAGCTGGTCTATATAACGGCCAACCTCTTTCAGCTTGTCCGGGGTATCCGTGATCGTAATTGAGAGCGTGACAGGATCGTACCAAATTCTGCGCCCTTTGGACGCCGCCACATCTTTGCCTTCCTGGGAGTAAAGCTGCGTTTCAATAACGTCAACCACATTGTCGAAATAGGCCTTCAGCGCCTCCGGGTCTTTTTGCGCCACCATGCGCGGAGTCAGGTTCCATTTTCCGATTTCGATATTCTGATCGGTAATGGCGGTGATGAACGAACCCCCTTTGAGCAACTGCTCAGCTTCTTGGACTTTGGCCGGATAATCTCGAACGATCATATCCTCGCCTTGCGCAATAATTTTGCGCCCTGACCTTGCTGAGACTTTCTCGTCACCATATAATTGCGCTTCCAACAGCGCTTTGATTTTGGGTCCGTCTTCCGGACGGATTCTTATGATCTTGGTAACCAGGCTCAGGGGCTCGGTGCTAGCCATGCCTTTAATCAACTCCTCAAGCCGATCCAGGTTTGCCCTATTATCCGTGGCAATCAAGCGCGCGGTTCTTTCGTCCAGCCGGATTTCCTCTCCCGGAATCGAAGGCGTTCCATTGGGCGGCCAGAGCATCGCCTGCAATTTATTTTCATACATGAGCTGCTTTACTTGTTGGAGCATTTTATCGTCAAGGGAGATAAACCTGACGTGCAAACTGAAATCCCCCGAAACCGGCGATGTTTTTGACTCGCCTGCGCCGTGATCCGCTCTGGAGCGATCCGCAACGCCGCCGACTACAGCATGATCCCTGTCGCCGCCGACCGAGAAACTATCCACCGGGCCGCTGACTATGCCGCCAGCCGGCCTGGCGCCCGCTCTGCCGTTCATATAGAGGGGGTGCGCCCCGGTGGTATTGGTTGGGAATGGCACGAAATCATCCACCGACCTTATGCGCGTATCGCCGCTCGCATCCGGCCGCAGGTTGGCAGGCAGCGCATCAGTCTCGGCATGAGTGGGACTGCCTTTGGCCTGCCAGTCGCGGATGGCTTTATCCGTGGCAGGGAACAAGCCAAACGCCGTCGAGTCACCACTCAATAGTGGAAACTCTTTGGGGCCAAGATCACGGAAATTAACATCCATGCGCATCTTGCGGTCGTCGGCGACGGAAGCCGGAACGCGTCCTGAAACTCCTCCAATACCGCCGCCAAATCCGCGGCTGATGTCTCCCGCGTTGACGACGCTGCCGCCGCTGTATGTGTTGGCGCCTGGAAGAGTGGGAATGGCTGGATGATCGGCTGGCGGCTTTATGGTGGACGGGGTGGACAGGGTGGACGGAGAGGGCGGAGCGGACGGAGCGGGTTTTCCGGCGCCTGCTGCCATGAACTCAAGAGCAGCATTATTACTATCCACTCCCGTCGGCGCAGTTGGCCGTTCTCTGATAATGACATCTGGAATATAATCAAATTTGGGGCCAAAACTGTTTCTGCTTGAAAGGGCCGGTACAGGGCGCTCTGATTTGGTCCGCAATTCCGAAGCGGGAATTGATTGCTGGGCCGGTAAAGAAGCAATTTCTTTTTTTGTTTCCTCAAGCGCGGAACTCAGGGCTTTGACTTTCTTTTCGAGCTCTATGTTCTCGATTTCGAGCGAAGGGGCTTGGACCGGGGCGAAGAAGGCGTTTAGCTGGCCTTCGCGGCCTCCGGCGCCGCCGCCACCGCCGGACCGCCGCGATTGTGGAAGGGGCATGGACTGCCGTCCGAGCTGGCGCTGGGATTGGCCGCCGCCTTGGGGTTGATTCGTCGCCCGGTCCTCATCACGAGTCTCGAAGACGATGCCTTTCACGACATCGGCGTCCGTGTCGCTGAGCACACCTTCGGTCTGCGCCACTTTAGAAAGGTTTTTGATGAACAATTGCGCCTCGCCGGCGGCTTGAACACCGTCCCCCGCTGCCTTGCGCGGGTCTTCCCGGCCCAAGACGATTTTTTGCGATTTCTCCTGAAGCTTCGCAAATTCCTCGCGCAGTTTGCGGTTTTGCTCTTCCTTGGCCTGGACCTGCGCCAGCTGGCCGGCGTATTGCTTCTTTTGCGCTTCCTGCTGGCGCGACTGCCCGCGCTGCGAGAGCTGCGCGCCCAGCTGCTCGGCCTGGCGCAGAAATTGGGCGCCTTCCTGTTCGCGCCCCTGTTCGATCATCTGCAATCCGAGATTGATCTGCTCGCTCTGCTGCGTCTGAAGCTCGACGTTGCCGCCCTGAACGGCGCGCTGAATGCTGGCGACTTTGGCGCGCTCTTCGCGGCTGGCGCCTTTGCCGCCGCCCTCGCCGCGGGCGGCCTTGATATTGCCCAGCAGGTTGCGCGCCTCACGGTTGAAGTCCTCTGTTTCGGCGCTGAGCTTGACGGCATTCGAGAGATACTCCTGCGCCTCTTCGAGTTTGTTCTGCTTATAAGCCTTGTAGCCCTGATTGTAATAATTGCCCGCCAATTCGCGGTTGAAGCGCTCCAGATTTTCCTGCGACGGCTGCTGAATCTGTTGCGCCGCTTGCTCCGCAAGCGGCTGGGCGACCGGCTGCGGCGGCTGCGGCGGCTGCGCGGGCTTCCCGGACCCCGGCTGGACGAATGGAAGCTCATGGTCAGGTTGTTCGACGGGGCGCGCCGGCTCGGAGGGTTTTGTCTCAGCAGGGGAAACGCGAATGGGCGCGCCGGCCCCCTCGAGTGCAAATTGTTGCTGGCCCGCTGACCCTTGTGGCTGCGACAGATTAGGATGTGAAAAATAGTGTGAGAAATCGATATTCCGTTTCTCGCTTTCACTTGCCAGCCTCTCGCCGCCATCCGGCTTTGATTGATCATAGCGCGGCATTGTGGGCGCTGGTTCGAGTGTTACTGGCGCAGGCGATATCCTGTCTTTAGCGCTTATCTCTGACGATGCCACGCCTGCTTTGATAATCGAAGCCGTTGCCGGCTCTGGGGCAGATGGAGCCTTCGCCCCAAGGCCCGGTGAAGGAGGTATCGTCAGGATCGGTTCCTCTACAGTCGCGGCTTTTGCTTTTGCCATTCCGAACCATGACCACCCACCCGCCTTGGCCGTCTTTGCTTCAGGTTGCGCCTTTTCGCCTTTTGTATCTTCCGGCGTGATCGCTTCGGTTGAATCAACAAGCGGATTTTTGGCGTCTCCCCTAAACCTGTCTTTTTTGCCCTTTGCTTCGGCCAGCGCCTTCTTTTCCTTGTCCGCCAGCATTCTTTCCTTTTTCGGCGGCGCTGGTTTTGCCACTGGTTTCGCAGGCGGCGGCGGAGGA
>JAPLSP010000685.1 GCA_026398575.1 Candidatus Sumerlaeota bacterium
CGTTTCATCCGCAAATCCACCAGATCAGGAGTTCTGAAATTATGGAATTTCGCATCGCCGACACCTTCACCGACAGCCTCGCCCATCTGACGGGAGAGGAACAGAAGGCCGTCAAGACGACCGCCTTTGACTTACAGCTCAAACCTGCCAATCCCGGCATGAGTTTCCATAAACTGGATAAGGCAAGGGATCGGAGCTTCTGGTCGGTTCGAGTGAGCGGCGATATCCGGATGATCGTTCACAGGAGCGAAGCGGGCCTCCTGCTCTGTTACGTCGGCCATCATGACAAGGCTTATGACTGGGCCGAACGGCGGAAACTGGAAACGCACCCTAAGACCGGCGCGGCGCAGTTGGTTGAGATTCGCGAAACGGTGCAGGAAGTCTTTGTGCCAGTGTATGTGCCGAAAGAGTGTCCGCAGCCCCCAAAGCCGTGTTTGTTCTCCGATGTTGAAGATGACCAGCTACTGGGCTACGGCGTGCCGGCAGAGTGGCTGGACGAGGTTCGCAAAGCAACAGAAGACACCCTTTGTGATATTGCCGAGCATCTGCCGGGCGAGGCCGCCGAGGCGCTGCTGAACCTGGCGACTGGAAAGAAACCGACCGTACCCACGCCTGTTCCCGGCATTGACCCTTTCGCCCATCCCGATGCGCAACGCCGCTTCCGTGTGATGACCAGTGTGGAGGAACTGGAACGCGCGCTGGAGTTCCCGTGGGACAAATGGATTGTCTTCCTGCATCCCGAACAGCGGCAGTGGGTGGAGCGAGATTATGCCGGTCCGGCGCGGGTTTCGGGTTCGGCAGGAACAGGCAAGACCATCGTGGCGCTGCATCGAGCCGTCCATCTGGCGCGCGCCCATCCCGATTCAAGAGTGTTGCTCACCACGTTCTCTGACACCTTGGCGAATGCGTTATGCAGCAGACTCAAGCGGCTGGTCAGCAAAGAGCCGCGTCTGGCCGAACGCCTGGAGGCGCATTCCATTAACGCTATCGGCAAGCGGCTTTATAATATCCACGGCAGTCAGGCGGAAATTGCATCCCGCGAGGTGATTGTTCAATTGCTGAAAGACGCGGCTGCGGAGGTGAAGAACCACAAATTCAGTTATCATTTTCTGCTGACGGAATGGGAGCAGATTGTTGACGCCTGGCAATTGGAGACATGGGAAGCCTATCGCGATGTTGCCCGTTTGGGTCGGAAAACCCGGCTCTCAGAGCCACAGCGGAAAGTCCTTTGGTCCATCTTTGAACGCGTTCGGAACGCTCTAGCCGCGCGAAATCTGGTCACTACTGCCGGCCTGTTCACCAGACTGGCTGCGGCGGTTGGCAAGAGCAAGAATCCTCCCTTTGACTACGCCGTTGTGGACGAAGCGCAAGACATGGGGATTTCCCATTTGCGGTTTCTGGCCGCGCTGGGAGGCAATCGCCCGAACGCCCTGTTTTTTGCGGGAGATTTAGGTCAACGCATTTTCCAACAGCCTTTCTCCTGGCTGGCTTTGGGCGTGGACATACGAGGGCGCTCCCGCACTCTGCGCGTCAATTACCGCACTTCCCATCAAATCCGTATGCAGGCGGACCGCTTGCTTGGACCGGATATGACCGATGTGGACGGGAACAAGGAAGATCGAAGCCGAACGGTCTCCGTATTCAATGGCGCCCCGCCCGCTATTCGGGTGTTCAAAACGCCGTCCGATGAGATTGCTTTCGTTGCCGAGTGGATCTGCGAATGCACGAAAGGCGGTGTGGTCCCGCATGAGTTTGGCATCTTTGTCCGGTCCGCTGCGGAGATGGCGCGCGCTCAATCAGCGGTTGAGAAAGCGGGACTCCGCTTCAGGACACTTGATGACAATGTTGAGACTCATAGCGGCTGCGTCTCTGTCGGCACAATGCACCTTGCGAAGGGTTTGGAATTCCGCGCTGTGGCGGTCATGGCGTGCGATGATGAAATCATCCCGTTGCAGGAGCGGATCGAATCCGTGGGCGATGACGCCGATTTGAAGGAAGTCTATGACACCGAGCGCCAACTTCTTTATGTCGCCTGCACGCGCGCGCGGGATTATCTTCTGGTCTCAGGCGTGGAGCCGGCGTCGGAATTTCTGGATGATCTCAGGATTTGAGTCTTTCACATCCCACCGTCCACAAGGATGCTGACACACCGTTTTGCATTCCAGCCGATCATTGCAGTAAGCGCGGATTTCGCGGCAAGCGTCGGACCGCTTCAGCCGAATCTCAGTCAGCATGGGCGCTGACAACCCCGGCAGACGTCCTACGTCAACCGAATTCAGCGCATCCAGCCGGGCCGCCGACAGTCAGCCATTTTCCCTATAATTCCCTTTTTGCTGTGACCGAGCCGTGACCTAGAAGAAAACCGCCCGGACCTTGCGATCCGGGCGGCCGTTTGCTTTTCTTCGAATTTTGATTGCTTTGTAAGGTCTTTTCGAGTGGTGCCGGGACCGGGACTTGAACCCGGATGAGTTGCCTCACATGGCCCTCAACCATGCGCGTCTGCCAGTTCCACCATCCCGGCTTGAATGACCGCTCAACGATCCAGCGGGGCTGCGATTCGCCCCTCACGCTGTTGTCTCGCGGCGCGAGCGCGAAAGTCTGCCTAGAGAGCGGCGGGCAGTTCAAGGGAATTCTGCCAAAGAATCCGGCTTTGATTTGCTGGTGGCGGGTTTGAAGGACAACAAGGACCGCAAGGACAACAAGGACGAAGGAGGTGGGCAAAAAAGAAAGAGCCTGCGCGCGTCGGGGAACTATTTTTTTGATTCCTCATAGGCTTTGCGGATTGCCGGATTATTGGGATTGAGGCGATAAGCTTCGATGTAGCCGCCGCGCGCCGCTGCTTTGTCGCCGAGACCCTCATAAACCTTCGCGAGCTCGAAAATGCATTCGGCGTTGTCGGGCGCGACCTTGACCACCTGCGTCAGATAGGCCTCGGCTTCTTTCCAGCGTTTCGCCTGTGCCAGCGTTTTGCCAAGGCTGAAATATAGTAGCAGCACGACCTGAGTCTGGCTGGAGATTCGCGGATCGGATTTCGCAACCTGCTCGGCGCGCTGGTACAGCAGGATCGCCTTGTCCAAATCCGGAGTTTTTTGGCTGGTGAGCAGACTCGCATAGTTGGTCAGTGACGCATAATCCTCCGGCCACAGGGTCACGGTCCGCTCGAAGACATTGCGGGATTGAACCTCCAGCGCCTCGGCCTGGCGCAAATGCGCCTGGCATTCCTCGGGCGGATAGCGCCGCGAATGATTCATGGCGGCGCCAAGGCTCAGTTCCTGGCCGGCCTTATCCATCAGCGCCGTGGCCAAGCTATACATGGCCTCCTTGCTGGCGGGCGAAACTATCAGATTCGATTCCCACAGGCTGATTTCATCGCGCCAGACCCGATTGCGCGACAGGGTTAGCGCCGCAAAAATCGCGATGACGGCCAAGGCTGCGATGGGTATGGCAAGACGCTTATCGGACGACATTATTGAACGGACGCGAAAATTCAGTCCGCCCACTTTGGCCAGAGCGCCATGCGCGATCATCCCAAATGCCAGGCACGCGGCCACGCTGGGCAGATATAAAAACCGGTCGGCCATCAAATCGCCAAACGGAATCACATTCGAAACGGGGAACAGCGCGATCGGGAACCATCCAAGCGGAATCATCCAGAGCGAACGGCGCCGTAGCGCAAAGACGATGGCGACGATCCACAGCGCAAGGAGAAGCGCGCCGCACAATGGGGCGATCTCAAACAATCCTTGCGGCGCCGGCACGCACAGTCCCGAATAAACCGGCAAAGGGAAACCGTCAAAGAGCGGAACGGTTCGCTCGGGGAACAGCAGAATGGGAAAATGATAGCGATGCGACAGGGGCCAGGGGATGAGGACCTTCAGGCAGTTGAGCGCAAAAACCGCGAGGATGGTGGGAATGCGCGCCACTTCGGGATGCCGCTCGAAATAGCGCGAGGCGGTGGGGATGCCGACGTGGCTCACGGCGGAAACGCGCATCGCCAGATAGACGGCGAAGACGGCGGCGTAAGGCGCCAGCGGCAGGATGAATCGCCGCATCCATTGCGCCGGTCCCCGGCTGGATGGCGGCGCCGGGGCGTTTCCGTCCGGCTCTTCTCGCAACAGCAGCCACAGCAGCAGCGCCGGCAAAAGCACCGCGATTTCCTTGGACCATAAAGCCAGCAAATAGCAGGCGCATGAGGCGAGATAGAACGGATGATTGAGCCGCAACGGACGCGGCGCCTTCAAAAAGAACCAGACTCCCAGGAGGAAGAACAGTCCGGCGAGAAGCTCGGCCCGTCCAACGATGGAAGTAACCGCCTCGACGTGAATGGGATGCACGGCAAAAAGCAGCGCCGCCGCCAGCGCGGCCCAATATGATGAGGAAGAGGGGAGAGGGGAGACGCGGAGAGGGGAGACGGGAGAGGGGAGAGTTCGGGGCTCGGGACTCGGGGTTCGGGATCTGTTGCTCGGAACTCGGAACTCGGAACTCGGAACTCGGAACTGTCGCTCCTCAAGCCAGCGACGTGTCAGTATAAAAACCAACAACGCGACGGCGGCTTGGAGGCAGATATTCACCAACCGAAATGCCCACGGGCGGACTTCCGGCGGAAATCCCATGTCGGCGAGCTCGTGCCGGCGCAATCCTCCCAGATGATAATTCACCGCCAGCGACAGCCCCAGGAGCGGACGGTATAATCCCAGCTTTGGAGATTGGGGAGGGAATGTTTCCGTGAAAAAACGGGACCCATTTCCCGGATTAGCGACGGCGGGATTGCGGGCGACATACGGAACGTCGTCATAGGTCAGCCCGGCGCTCAATCCGCCGGCGAACGCCAGGACACAGGCTGCGATGATGGCGAATCCGGCCGCAAGCGTTTCTGGATGCCTATTTCCTGACGTCCTCATTCAGGTCATCTTCTTCATCGTCATCGCCACTGGATGAGGCGGATGCGTCGGAGGATTTTCTTTTGGGAGGAATCTTGTCGCTCAATTCATCTTCGATTTCCTCATCGCCCGAATCGTCACCGCTGGTAGGACGGGCGATCACGCGCAATTTCGAATAGGCCGAACCGGTGGAGATCAGGTCTTCATCCGTGAAGGCCTCTTCCTCCTCGCCCTCTTCTTCATCCTCCATCTCGTCCTCTTCATCCCTGCCGATGCGCCGGCCTTTGGCGGCGTCTTTCGGGGAAATCACGACGTGGCGGCGCCCTTCGCGTCCCAGACTGAAGGTCGTGACGCCCTCGAAGTTCTTCAGGCAATTATGAATGAACTTGCGGTCCACCGGCCCCATGGGGTCCATCCGGGCCGGCTTGCCGCTCTGAAGAACGGTTTTGGCAAGGCGTTTGGCGATCTTTTCCAGGCGCGAGAATTTGCGGCTGCGATAGTTCTCAACGTCCAGGGTGATGCGCGGAGCGCTCAGAACCACCTTGGCCACCGCGCGCGTCAGCCAGTGTTGGATCGAATCCAGCGTCTGACCTTCGCGGCCGATCAAGACGGAGCTTTTCGGCGCCAGGATCATGATGTGGATCGAACTCTCGGCCGTCCGCACCTCGACCTGGTTCTCCACTTCCATGACGTTGAGCAAACCGCGGAGGATTTCGGCGGCCTTCTGCGCCGCGAAAGTAAGGATGGGCCGGACGCGAACACACACGCCCGCCTCTTCCTCACTGACTTCTTTGCCGCGATTATCTTCCAGGACTTCCGATTCCAGCATGTCCGCTGGCAACCCCAGTTCTTTCGAGGCGCGTTCCATGGCCTCTTCCAGGGTTGCGCCGGCATAAATCATTCGCGCCATTTATCCGTTCTCCCTTACAGGTTCGAATCTCATTCGTTTTATAAAATAGCGCCGCCCGCCTCCGCATCGGCCTTCGTTCGGGAAGAGAAGCCTTCCAACTGCCGAGCGCCCGCGTTGGCGATGTGCGGCGCATGAATGCGCAGTTAGTTTGTTGTTCCCTTGTGGGACGGTTGAGCGATTTTTTTAGCAGGGCCATTTTCATATTGCTCATGCAAAGTTGAAGGATGGTATGGAGGGCGCCGGGGCAAGTCAAACAGTAAATCTAATGCGAAGCCTGATTCTTCTCGATCCCGTCGTCAGGCGGTTTCCATAGTGGAACAATTTTGTTCTTTAGTTATTTTATTAAACTTTTTTGTATCATTGGACACAGTGCGAAACAAAAAAATATCCCTTGATTTATAAGGCTTTGCTTATGCGCGAAGCGTCTGGCACGGCTCATGCTCTCAGGTGATCTCATCGTTAGATATAAGTTTTTTTCTAAAGGGAAATTCAACCAAACAATTGAAGGGAGCAGAAAAATGTTTCGAAAACCCGCACGGTGGCTTGGGGGATGCGCCGCCATCCTTTTTGCGCCAGGCATGCTCTGGGCGCAGCAAGCGGGCCAGCAACCCACCGTTGACTCCGGCGCCACGGCGTGGATGTTGACCTCGACCGCGCTCGTCTTGCTGATGGTGCCCGGATTGGGATTGTTTTATGGCGGCCTGGTGCGCACCAAAAATGTCATGGGAACCATCATGCATAGTTTTGCCTGCATGGCGATCCTGGCCATCGAGTGGGTCGTGATCGGCTACGCCATGAGCTTCGGAAAGAATGTCCTGGGCGGCTGGTGCGGCTTTGACACGAAATTACTTTTTCTCAAAGGCATTGACGATACGATCATGTCCTCGAACGTCCCGGAATATGTTTTCTGCATGTTTCAGGGCAAATTCGCCATTATCGCGCCGGCGCTGATCGCCGGCGCCTTCGCCGAGCGCGTCAATTTCCGCGCTTATTGCGTCTTCGTTCTGATCTGGGGATTGCTGGTCTATAACCCGCTGTGCCACTGGGTATGGGGCACGGACGGTTTCCTGGCCAATCTGGGCGCCAGCGGCGCGATAGACTTCGCCGGCGGCACGGTCGTGCACATTTCCTCGGGCGTCAGCGCGCTGGTGTGCGCCTTGTATTTGGGAGTGCGGCGCGGCTATCCGAAGTCGGCCATGCGTCCCAACAACCTGACGATGACGATGCTGGGCGCGGGGTTGCTATGGGTCGGCTGGTTCGGCTTCAACGCCGGCAGCAGCGTGTCGAGCGGCCTTTCGACGGCGCAGGCGCTGACGGCCACACAGACGGCCGCCGCTGCAGGCGCGCTGATGTGGATCATCATCGAAGGACTGCATCGCGGCAAGGCCACGGCGCTTGGATTTGCGAGCGGCATCCTGGCGGGCCTGGTCGCGGTGACGCCGGCGGCGGGCGTGGTTCAGCCGTGGGGCGCGATGGTACTGGGCGCGCTGGCCTCCTGCATCTGCTACAGCGCCATCCTGCTGAAGGAAAGACTAAAATATGACGACAGTTTGGACGTGTTCGGCATTCACGGCGTGGGCGGGATGACCGGGGCCATTTTCCTGTCGTTCTTCATCCGTTCGAGCTGGATGGCCGCCGCGGTTGAAGCCGCCCATAAGAAGGGCATGGCTTCGTGGGGCGTCCTGAACCAGTTGGGCGTACAAATCACCGCCGTCGCCATAGCAGTGGCTTATGCGGCGGTCCTTACGCTGGCGATTGTGTGGGTGGTGGACAAGGTCTTCAAGTTCCGCATGAGTCCGCAGGACGAGATGGCCGGTCTGGACAACTCGCAGCACGGCGAACACGGTTACGGCATGTTGAATGCCAGCTATTAAAGACGAATCTCAAATCTCAAATTTCAAATCTCAAATTCATAACGGCAAGCCACTAATCGCAAATCGTCAATCGTCAATCATAAATCGTCAATCGTCAATCGTCAATCATAAATCGTAAATCATAAATCATACGGAGGAATTTCATGAAACTGATTACGGCAATCATACGCGAGAACAAGCTGGACGCGGTCCGCGAAGCGCTGATCGAGGACGAGATCACCCGCATCACCGTCAGCCGCGCCTCGGGCCATGGACGCGGCATGGAAGAGGATTTGTACCGCGGACAAAAAGTGGTTCCAAACCTGATCCCCAAGATGCGGCTGGACATCGCCTGCAACGATGAATTCGTCGAGATCACGATCAACGCGATCATCCGCGCGGCGCGCACCAACGGCGGCGGAGAGATCGGCGACGGCAAGATATTCATCACGCCGCTCGAGGAATGCATCCGCATCCGCACCGGGGAACGCGGCGGGCAGGCGATCTAAGCGACTACCAAGCCGCAAAACTCAATGCTCTAAATCAAGCGCTTTTCTTCCATGTCCGGCGGAGGTATGCCCGAAGGAAGCGCTTGAAGCCCAATCAAGGAGATTTGAAATTTGAAATTTGAGATTTTATATTTGAAATTTCCGAGTGAGAGGCAAAGTCCCATTCCTACAGCGTAAGAGGTTAACATGGATCGCCTGGCAGGAAGAGAAAACTTCCGAAATAATGCAGTTCGGGGCTGGTGGCGCCTGCGCTGACAGCCAGCGCGCTGACTTCCGGATGCGCGGCGCAGAAGGCCTCAACTTCCTGAGTCCGCATCACCATAAAGGCCGTCGAGAGGGCGTCGGAGACGGCGGCGCCGCAGGTTTCGGGATAGCTGGGATAAACAGCCCAGGCCGCCAGATGCCCCGACGCCGGGCGCGCCGCGCGGCCATCAAGAATATGACTGCCTTTGACTTCCGTGCCCGAGCCGCTCAGCGCGGCGTCCTTCAAAAGGATGCGGCGCCGGGCGGGATCCTCGACCCAATCGCCGCCAATGCCAACAGGCCAGCCCTCCTGCCCCGGCTCGAGGCGCGCCGCTGCGCCGGGACTGCCCCACCCCAGCGCCGTGCTGGTTCCGGCATGAATCAACGCCGCTTCGATGCTCCACTCGCGCAGGAGTTCAGCCGCCTTGTCGAGCGCATAGCCCTTGCCGATGGCGCCAAGATCGAGGCGCAGGATCGGAGGAGAAGAGGAAAGAGCGGCGGCTTGCGCGAGAGGAGAAGCTTGCGCGGCGGCGGAGGCTGATCCGGGGGCCGAGGCTGGTCCGGCGGCGGTAGCTGGCCCGGCGGCGGGAACTTGAATGTCAGCGGCGGATGAGTCCTTCCCGCAAAACAGCTTTCGGATATCCGGCGCGATCCCGGCCCAAAAAATGATAGGGCCTTGCGCCGCTGCATCTTCGTTCGAATTTGCTTTATCCAAGTCCTTCATTTCCGGATCGTGCGTTCCCGGAGTTTCCGCTTCCGACTTTTTTTCCACCGCATTCATGCTTTGCCCCTGAACGAGTATCCGGCGCAGGACGTCGCGATCGTTCGGATCGCCCACCGCTTCCCTACCCGCCCATAAAATCATCTGGTCCATGCCAATGCGATTGCGCGCCGCGTCGAGTTCGTCATCATGCGGGCGGCGCGGCTTGCCGTCGGCGCTGCGGCAACAATCCACCAGCGGCCCCACGGTGACGTCGAACGCGCCGCTGGTTTCCTCGTAAATCCGCGTTGCGATTTGCAGACACTCGAACGCCTCCATCCCGACGCGCGTGAATTGCCCGGGCTGCAGGAGATTGATGCGGCTGATGTCGCTCGAGGGGACGTACCGGCTCAGGACGCCTTCGATCCGTTCAATCTCGCGGAACGCCGCCGCCGAAGCCTGCCGCGCGTATTCACGCGGCCTGCCGGCGATATAAATCTCAAAAGCCGTGGACATCGCTTCGTGTTCAAAGCAATGAACGCCCGCGCCGGCCTTCGCGTTTTGCTCAGGGGAAAACGCCTCGTGAGAATCGAAGGAATGTGGATCGGGAGCGGCCATTAGATTAATTGCTTTGGGATAAATTACTTGGAAAGCAATGCTTTGGAATTAATTGCCTTGCATGTTGTTTGGAAAAGCGAAATCCACTAAAATGCAAAACTTTGCATTATTCGTAGAATGAAGCCGCGCTTTCTTCCTTTCAAAGAAGCGGACGCTTGTCAATGCCTATTACCGGATTTGAGGACTACCCGTTTGGATCATAGAAGCCAATGGGGAAAACGAATGTGACGAGGGAGAAAAAAAACTTGCCCGCGAGAGCCGCGATAGCATCAATATCTCCTTTCCTTGCCAGTTTTGGGGAAGCGGGGCTTTCGACATGCGGCGAGTCAGACGGGTCCGACGCGTCGGACGGGTCTGACGCGTCGGATAGCGTCAGGGCATCAGAAGCGCTGGACAAAGCTGAAGCATGAGACGCGTCGGACAGAGCCAAGCTAAACAACAACTGAGAATGAAAACATGAGATTTTTTTCAACGATTGCCGGATGCGCGTGCTTGCTGATTTTGATCAATGGCTCGCTTCTTCCCGCTGCGCAATTTCCTTTTCATGACGTGGCCGTCAGCGATTGCGTGGACTTGTCCGGCGAATGGCTGTTCACTTTCGATCCACAGAACGCCGGGGCGCGGGAATCCTGGTTCGGCAAAGATTATGACCGCTCGAAGTGGAAGCCCGTGGCTGTGCCGGGGGTCTGGGACCAAAAGCCCGGCGCGATTGGGCAGTCTTATGGCGGCGGGATTGGCTGGTTCTGCCGCCGCATCGCGATCCCAAAGGAATGGCTTGGCGATATTTCCATTACCTTTCTTGGCTCGATGTTCACGACCGATGTATGGGTCAACGGCGAATACGCCGGGCTGCATCGCGGCGGATACACGCCGTTCACGTTCGCGCTAACCAACCTGACGACGCCCGGCTGCGAAGTCAGCCTGGTTACGCGGGTGGACGCGCGCCTCAATGATCGGACGATTCCCGCCTCCCACTCCGGATGGCTGAAATACAGCGGTCTTTATCGCGAGGTTTATCTGGCGCATCATCCGCGCGTCCGCCTGCGCAGCACTTTCGTCAATACCACCGTGGATGAGGCGCAAAACGCCCTCCTGACTCTGACCTCGGAATTCTATAACGGCTCCAACGCCCGCTGCCAGACGCCCGTCGTCGCCACGCTTTACGAGGGCAATCGCAAGGTGGCCGAGGAGACGTTCAAGGTGATGGCGGTCGCAAAGGCGAAAGCGCCGTTGACCTTCAAACTGTTCATCGCCAAACCCCGGCTCTGGTTTCCCGATTCGCCGTTCCTCCATCGCATGAGGATCGAATGGCGGCACGCAGGAACCCAACAAGCGATCGAGTTTCCGGTGGGACTGCGCGAGATACGGATCGAAGGCTCGCGGTTTCTGGTCAACAATCGCCGCCTCTGGCTCCAGGGATTCGGCCAGCACGAAGAAGACGGGGCGTATGGCCCGTGCTATTCGCCGGAGCGGCGGCGCCAGCAGCTCGAACGCATGAAGAAAGATTATCAATGCAACACGCTTCGTCCCGGGCATTATCCCAATCATCCGGCGCTCTATGATTTGTGCGATGAGCTGGGATTCCTGGTTTTTTCCGAGATTCCGGTCTGGCAAATCCCTCCCTATTATGGCGAATCGTCCGAAGCCTGGTCCTATTGGGAAGAGCCGCAACTGTCGGAGATGATTTGCAGCCTGCGCAATCATCCGTCCGTCGCCAGCTGGTCGCCGTCGAACGAGACGGTTCTTCCGCGCTATTTCACCCGCGCGATGCAATACATCAAGAAGCTGGACCCGACGCGCCCGGTTGCGCCGGTGCTGGCTTCGACGGAGTGGCTGGAGCTTTACAGGCCGGAGTATTCCGATTACGGCGCGCGCAATTTTCATTATGGATGGTATCATTCCAACCGCGTCTATAGCGTTCGCGAAGGCTTGCAGGAAAATGCGGAGGGTTCTCAGGGGCGGCCGATCTGGGTGGCCGAGCTGGGCGCGCTGGCGACGTATGGCGAACTTTATGGCAGTTACGGCGATCAATCGCGCGGGTCCGAAATTTATCAGGATCACGTCATCCGTTTCAATTCGCAGTATTGCAGCACGGCCTCCAACCAGATCATGGGTGTCTCGGTGTGGACGTGGACGGATTTTGAAAGCGGCGGCATCCCGCACGGAATTCTCACGCTGAGCGGCGAACCCAAGCTGGCCGCTTCTAGTCTGTGCAATATCTATCGCGGCGACCGGCGGCTGCTGGTCTGCGAGAACGACGCGGCGCAGCGGACGGGCGGAACATGGGCGGCGACGCTGTACTACTTCAATCCGCTGGCCGAATCTTCCGGTGCGCCCCCACAGGTGATGAAAGGGATGAATGCGAAATGGAAAATTCTGCGCGGCATGGACGTGGTTACCTCGGGCGGATTTGTGTTCGACGCCGGAACCTCGCGCTCTCAGGAAATCGGCGAGGTCAAATGGGCGATCCCTGCGAATGCGCCTGCGGGGCTGTTTACGTTCTGGATTGAACTGACCGATGCGCAGGGGCGATGGCTCTATACGAACAGCAGTCCCTTCGAAGTCAACGGCCAATCGCAAACGGGCGTATTGTCCGCGCAGGCCTTGCGCGATGGCAAGCCCATCGCCGGCGCCTATCTGCTGATGGCCGGCATTCGCATTCCGATTTATGCGTTTCCGGGCTTGCAGATACCCCTCCCCGAAGGGCGCTATCCTTTGACGTTCTGCCTCGAAGGATCGAAAGACATAACGAAAGAAATCCAAATCAAGTCAGGCAAGCGGGAGAGCGTCAACTTGGAGTTCGTTCGTTAGTAGTTCCAGTTCGTAGTTCCAACTTTAGTTGGCGCTTGTAGTTCCAACTTTAGTTGGCGCTTGTAGTTCCAACTTCAGTTGGCGCTTGTAGTTCCAAGTTAAGTTGGCGCCACAATCGTTCCAAAACTAAGAAGCCGCAAACCAAGCCATTCTATCCATGACTTCCTTACGCGTGAAATATTCTCCAAAACACTCCCGTGCGCAAATCGTTCTTGTTTTTTTCGCAATCGCAGCGATTTATACCCTGCTTTTGTTCAGCCACTCTTTCGATGACGATGAATTCCAGCATACGCATGTCGCCTGGTTGATCTGGCACGGGCAGACGCCTTATGTGGATTTCTTCGAGCATCACCTGCCGCTTTATCATCTTCTCTTGTCGCCGCTGTTCGGTTTGGGCGCCGGAATCTGGCAGATTTTTGCAATTCGTTTCATAAGCCTGCTGTGCGCGCTGGGAACTCTGGTGATCGTCTGTCGCGCGATACGCCGGGAGGCAAAACCAGCCGATAAAACTTATGATGACAGCGCTGCGACTATCGTTGTTCTATTGCTGGCGGCTGCCCCCATTTTCAGTCTCAAGATGATCGAGGCGCGGCCTGAGTCACCGGCGATCTTGTGCTTTGCGGGCGCAGTGGCGCTGGCGTTGCGCTTAAAAAAGAATCCGAAGGATCGGACGGACCCGTTGGACCCGTCGGACCAGTCGGACCCGTCGGACCCGGCGAATCCGCCGCCAAAAGGAACGGGAGAAAAATGGATTGTCTTCGTTGCGGGATTGTTGCTCGGCGCGGCCGGAATGCTTTCGCAGAAATACGCCTTCGCCGCTGCGGGATTGCTCGTGTGCGTTGCGATGATTCGCGGAGCGGCGGAGGCGGGGATAATGGTTCTAGGCATGGCGGCGACGGCAATCATTCCATTCGCATGGCTGGCTGCGAGCGGAGCGCTAGGCGCGGCTTATCAGCACGTGTTCGCGCTCAACGCCGGCTGGAAACGCGAAGTCTCGCCGGCGGGATACTTATTCGAAGCGTTCGAAACCAGCGGCGCGCTTGTGGCGTTGGGCGTGGTCGGTTTGCTGGCGCCGTTTGTCCGCCTCGAATCATCCGGCGGATGGCGCCGCGCGGCGGGAATGCTCGCGCTGTTTGCGGGCGCGCTGACAGGCGTTCTCATCTCGCCGGTTCCTTATCGCCAGTCGTTTCTTCCGCTTTATATTATCCTGGCTTTTGGCGCCGCTTCTCTTTTGCGGGTCGCAGTCGAAGCGCTTGGATCGGGGGGCGGCGCCAAAGCCTGCCTGGTTGTGTTCCTGTTGAGCGCGATTCTGCCGGGCGCCGGGCGCCTGATCAAGGATTGCAGGGAATCGCCGGCGCAGGATATCGCGACGATGCGAAAGGTTGAAGCGATAGATCCAGATGACGGTCCCGTTTTTGATGGGCGAGGCTTGATGTATTATCGCTCGCATGTGGGGCGTTATGGCTGCATGCACGCCGGAATCCTGGCGATGATAGACCAGGAGCGATACGCGAAGGTGACCATAGCAATGCTTGAGGCATTGGATTATCCGACTGTAATCCGCGACTATCGCGTCCAGTTGATGCCCGCTGCGATCCAAACCTTTATCGAGGAGCATTACCGGCCCGTGGCGGGAACGGATATCCTAACGCCGGGATTGGCGATGGACCGTTCTCGCTTGTCGCCGCAGGAAACGGATTTCGAAATTCCTGCGAGCGGGCAATATCGCGTTTCATACGCGGCAGGCAAGGTTTTCATTGATGGCCAAGAAATCGCAGGCGGCGCCGAGATCGTCCTGAAAAAAGGGCGGCATCAGATTCGCGCGGAAGGATTTGTGGAGGCTTTGGAGTTTGTTTTAGTGAAGAGGGCGCAATGAAAAGGCGGCCTGGATTTTGAAGCTTAGCGGATAACGGGAGAAGGACCGCAAGGACGACAAGGACAACAAGGACCGCACCTGCATGGAATTACTATGTTAGAGCGAGCTCGCCATAAAATTCCTTTGCTGCTTCTCTCGGCGTTTGCCGTGGCTGTGGCGGTACATTTAATCCTGCTGGCGCGGCATGCATATCTCTGTCTTGCGCATCCGTTCCCAATTGATTATGTCGAAGGCGTCGTCTGCAACTGGCTGCGCGAACTGTACGGAGGGCATTCGCTATATCCCGCGCTGGGGGCGGCGCCGCCTTATATGCACGATCCTTATACGCCGCTTTTTTATTGGCTGACTGCGGCGCTGCAAAAGGCGCTTCAGACGCTTGGCGCGCAGCCGCATCCGTTCTTTGCGGGTAGATTGCTGTCGCTGATGGCGGCGCTTACCAGCGGCGCGATTATTTTTTCATTCCTGCGCGCACGAGCAGGACGCGGCGCCGCCTTTGTCTGCGCGGCTTTGTTTCTGTTTTCGCCGATCACGTTCCGATATGGGGTCATGGGGCGCGTGGACGCGTTGGCGCTGGCGTTTGCGCTGGGAGGGCTGCGCGCGGCGGACGCCGGGCGATCCTGGCGGGGCGCGGCGCTGGCGGGAGCGTTGTGCGCGGGGGCGTTTTTGACGAAGCCGGTTTATGTCATTGCTTCCCTGGCGAGTCTAATCGTCTGCGGTTCGCGTTCGCGCGCCACGGCAGGGGCGTTTCTTGCGGCGCTGGCGGCGGCAATCGGCCTGGGGTTTGCAGCGGCCTATGCGACAAGAGGAACCGCCATTGCCGCGCATCTGTTTGTCTATAACCGCTTGCCGTTGGAGTTTGCGCGACTGCCTTCTCTGCTGGTTCCATTCATGGGCAAGCATGCCTTCTTGCTCGCGGCCATCGCGATGATCCTGATCAGCGAACGCCGACGCCGCGACGCGATTTGGTGGTACGCGTTGCTGACGCCGCTTTTTATTCCGCTATCCGCCAAGATCGGCGCCGAGGAGAATTATTACCTGGAGATATTGGCGGCAGGGGCGTTGGCGTGCGGATTCTTAGGGACAGAACGATCAGAGGATCAAACTCGGAACCCGGAACTCGGAACTCGGAACTGGGAAAACGGAACTCGGAACTCGGAACTCGGAACTCGGAACACCGCTTTCCTGTGCTGCGCGCTGGCGCAGTTGCTGCTTTTCCTGCCAATCCGCCCAGCGCCGGTTTTCACGCGCACTTATGGACAGGAAGTCGCCGGCGGAGGCGCTTCGTTGACGCCGACGGCAGCAGATCGCGAGGCGGGCGAACTGGTCGTCGCGGAGATGAAGGCCGCCGAAGGCGACGTCTTGAGCGAAAATCTCGGGCTGATGATTCTGGCCGGCAAGCGCGTTGTCTATGATCCTTTCCAATTCACCCAACTCGCGCGATTGGGAAAATGGAACGATTCAGCGATAGTGGAAAAAATCAACCGCCGCGAATTCGGACTGGTTTTGCTGACAAAGAATTTGATGGAATTTCCAGAGCCTTCGAAAGACCATACGGGGGCGCTGACTGAATCCCCTTACTTCACGCCCGGGATGCTGCGCGCGATTGCGGCTCATTATCAAACCAAGCGTATGATAGCCCAATACTACATCATGGTTCCAAGGAGCTGATCATGAGAGTTCACTGGTTGTTTGTTTCGCTCTTCATTCTGGAGAGCTGTCTTCATTCCACCGCTTCAGCCGCGCCACAAATTGCCAATCGCATGCCAAAGCCGAATGAGATCGGCTATCGTCCCGCGGAAGGCTCGGTCGCGCGCCTGAATCCGCCTCCCTTCATCTGGCTGCATGAGACGGAGGCGAAGACGTATTGCATCCAGTGGTCCGAGCAAAAAGATTTTTCGCAGGCGGCGACGGCGGAGCCTTTGCCGTTCAACACTTACACGCATTCCGCACCGCTCAAGCCGGGAATGTATTACTGGCGTTATTGCTTCACAGACAAAAAAGGCGCGCGTTCGAATTGGAGCCAGACGCGCACGGTGACGGTTCCGGCGGACGCCGTCGAGTTCCCGATGCCCACGCGGGCGCAGCAGCGCGAGCGCGTGCCACAGGATCATCCGCGCCTTTTCATGCGTCCCGAGGATTTGCCACGATTGCGCGAACTGGCCAGGGGCAGGGAGGCCGAGCGCTTCAACGCGCTGCGCAAGGAAGCCGACAAGATCATGAAAGGCGAGCCGACGCCCGAGCCGAAGGAACGCGGCACAGCCCGCGACTCGGCGATGCGCAAATTCTGGTGGCCGAATCGCGAAACCGCTCTGAAGGCATGCGGGGAGGCCGAGACGCTGGCGTTCGTTTATCTCATCACGCAGGAGAAGAAATATGGCGAGGCGGCGCGCAAATGGATTCTGCAACTGGCCACGTGGGATCCGGATGGCCCGACGAACTTCAGCCTCAATGACGAAGCGGCCATGCCGATGCTGCACCGCCC